>CAYZVE010000061.1:0-6434 GCA_964481805.1 uncultured archaeon
TACGATAGGATTAACTTTACCACTGGTCACAGGCCAGTGGAATTAATCATTTAAATAGAAAAAACCATCAAAATTGTTCTTCAAAAAATTATTTCTTTTTTTTATAAAGAACATCAAAGATAGAACCCTTTGTGATTTTCCAGCCTTTCATTCCTCTTTTTTTACTTCTTAATTTCGCAATCAAAGTCTTTCTTTTGTGGCTTCTTGGATGCCTTCCCATTATATCCCCTCAACTTATACTTTTTTATAAAACTATTTAATATTGTTTTAAGATTAGGTTTTCCTATTTCTTCAAGATCATATCTTACTCTTATCATTGGCTTGTTAACTTTAAGTAACTTTCCTAAGTCTATTGGAGTTCCTACAACTATAGCATCACACCTTATTTTGTTGATAGTTTCCTCAAGCTCTTTTATTTGTTTTTTTCCATATCCTATTGTAGGAAGAAGATTTTGTAGATGAGGATATTTTTTGAATGTTTCTTTTATTGATCCAATGGCAGAATATCTTGGATTAACTAATTCACATCCCAATCTTTGAGCAGCAACAACCCCTGCTCCGTAATTCATTTCACCATGAGTGAGTGTGGGCCCATCTTCAATCACTAGGATTTTTTTACCTTTTACCAAATTTGGATCATCTACTTTTATTTTAGAATTGGCTTTGATTATTTTTGCTTTTGGATTCATTTCTTTTGCATTATCCAGAATTATTTTAACATTTTTTGGGTCAGCACTATCCATTTTGTTTATTATTAGCACATCAGCCATTCTGAAATTAGTTTCACCCGGATAATACAGTTTCTCATGCCCAGCCCTGTGAGGATCAGTAACAACTATATGTAAATTAGACCTGATGAATGGTGTATCATTATTTCCCCCATCCCAAATTATAACATCAGCTTCTTTTTCTGCCTCTTCAAGAACCCTTTCATAATCCACCCCAGAGTAAACAATTAATTCTCTTTCTATATATGGTTCATATTCTTCCATTTCCTCGATTGTACAATTATTTTTTTTTAAATCTTCATATTTTTCAAATCTTTGAACAGCTTGCATAGCAAGATTGCCATAAGGCATTGGATGACGAATTGCAACCACTTTCAGGCCTTTCTTCTTTAGAATTTCAACAATTTTTCTTGCCGTCTGGCTTTTTCCACATCCAGTTCTAACAGCACAAACAGAGATAACAGGTTTTATTGATTCAATCATTGTATTTTCAATTCCCATAAGTTCAAAATCTGCTCCTGCAAGGTTAACAATTGAGCATCTACTCATGACATATTGATGGGAGACATCGCTGTAACAAAAGAACACTTTTTCAACATTTAGTTTTTTAATTAATTCTGGCAACTTTTCTTCAGGATAAATAGGAATGCCGTCTGGATAGAATCTCCCAGACAATTCTTTAGGATATTTTCTTTTTGAAATATTTGGTATTTGTGTGGCTGTGAAAGCAACTAAATTATATCTTGGATTATCCCTGAAAAAAATGTTAAAATTTTGAAAATCTCTTCCGGCCGCCCCCATTATAATTATTCTTTTTCTTTTCATGGCTCCACTCACAATAATATAAATTCCGATTTAGTTAAAACTTTTGGTCCTCGTTTTGTCATCAATACATCATTTTCTAATCTGCAGCCGCCTATTTCTGGTACATACACACCAGGCTCAATTGTAAAGACCATGTTTTCTTTTAGTTTTATTTCTTTCAAGTTTTTAAAATTAATTTTATTTTCAGGTTTGTGAGAGATATTGGGGCTATCATGAATATCCAACCCAAGGCCATGACCCAAAGAATGTTTGAATTCAAAATTATTTTTCTCTAAAATTTTATTGGCAAATTCATAAATTTCCCAAACAGGTTTTTCTATTTTCAAAAAATCAATAGATTTTTGATAAGCTTCCTGCGTTGTTTGAGCAATCTTCTCTTCTTTCTCATTTGATTTCCCAATCAAAAACGGGACTGTAACGTCAGAGCAATAACCTTGATATCTAGCTCCAAAATCAATTAATCCCAACCCTTTTTGGATTTTATTTTTTGTAAATGACGGTTCTGGGTGGATATATGCTGATCTTTTTCCAGATGTAATAATTGTTGGGAATGCCAATTCATCTGCCCCTTGACGAATAAGTTCTTGCTGAAGCATCAGAGCCAACTCTCTTTCTGTTATCTGGGTGGACAGGTTTTCTTTGATTAATTTTATTCCATGGTTTGCAATTTTGCAGGATTTTTTTATCAGGTTGATTTCTTTTTTCGTTTTTATCATTCTAAGGTCTTCCATTATTCCTGAAATATCATGTAATTTTTTCCCTTTTAATTTTCTCGCAATTTTGTAGGGGAACATACCTTCTATTATCCCAATATTTTCAATGCCTTTTAATTTTTTTTCAAAGACTTTGGTTAGATTGTTTTCATAATCTTTGAGATTTATTATCTCATCTGCTTCTGCTAGTTTTACCGCACGATCATATTCTAGCTGTGATGTTATCAAGGATGACTTATTTGGAGTTATTATCAGGCAGCTGAATGCATAGAATTTTGTCTGTTGAAAATTAGTGAAATATTGAATGTTTGAGTCATGAATGGGAGATAAACAAAGAAATATAGAGGCATCCAGATTTTGGTTTTTTAATTCTTGCTGAAATTGTTTGAGTTTCATGATAATTATTTTAATTTTTATAATATTAATTCAATTTTCTACTCTATAGAAAGATGGGATCTATATTTATAAAAAAACTTAATACTCTCTCATGGTTAAGACAAATGTGCCTTCAACACAAGGACTTTTTGGGCAGAGATTTCCAACAATCTCTGAATTAGTTGAATATATACAAAGAATTTATAGCGAAGAAGGTGGACATTTTTATTTGCGTACTAGCAGAACACTTTACAATAGAAGGCAAGGGCCAGATACAAGAAGAGGGCCAGTAAGAGCTTGTACTAGAATATATAGATTAAGAGGCTGATCATTTACCAGCAACTTGGACATCTTCAAAAGCAATATAAGGGCAAACCCCAGCAAGAACATTTCCCCCAGAAGTGATTAGTGATTTATCAGATATCATACTAATCTTTCTAATCATGTCAAAAATATTTCCGATGACTAATCCGCCATTAATTGGTTTTCCTATCTGGCCGTTGTCAACATAATAACCTGCTCTTATTTCTGAAGAAAAGTTGCCTGTAACAACATCAGGAGATAGCCAACTAAATTGTTCAACTAAAATTCCATGCTTAACATTTTCAATCATTTTATCATAGCTTACATCACCAGGCTTAATATAAAAATTAGATATCTGGTCTGATGGTTGGCCTCCATATTTTCCATCAAATGTGTAGAAGACCTCACTCTGTTTTAACCCATTGCCTGTTGATTTTGTATTATCTTTCTTTGCATAAAATTGATCATAAACAAAATTTTTGAACACGCCGTTTTCAATTATAGGAATTTTTCTTTGTGGAACGCCTTCATCGTCAAACTCACTGCTCATGAGGCCATACGGATAAAGCCCATCAGAAATTATTGTCAATTTTTCTGAGGCAATTTTCTCTTCTACATCAAATTTTGTCACATCATTAACTTTTGTGGAGCCAGTCACATGATCTCCTATAACTGTCCCTAAACCATCAAGAACCATTGATGGAGAAAATATAACTGTAGTTTTTTCTGTTTTTGGGTGTTTTGCAATTGTTTGGTCACGTGCTATTTTTACCCATTTTTTAATTTCATTTATGGATAAATCTTGTATTCTTCTTCTGTATTCATGAGGCCAAAATTCCATTCTTTTGTTATTTCTTTTTACTATCAATGACAATTCAACCATAAAGTTTGTGTCTTCTCTTTTTATATCCAAATCTTGAGAATTAGTGATGCTTATAATATTGTCATAAGTTCTTATTTTTCCGAATGACAGCAGAACATCTTTTGGTATTTCATTCAATAATTCTTCCGCATAATTTTTTACAGCTTCCTCACCTTTATTTTTTATTTTTTTGTCAACTGTTTCTACTTTGGAATATTTTTCCTGTTTTGGAAATTCAAATTTGACTTTCTCTGTCATCTCAGCAGATTTGATTGCATTAAGAATCGTTTTTTTGATTGTTTCACTGGATTTGATATTGCTTGCGCTGAAACCTAATCCACCTTTTAATACACGTATAGAATAGCCTGAATCAACAACTTCATTGACAAAATTAACCCTATTTTTTTCTAGGTGAACTTCGTTTATTTTAGTTAATTGTGAGTAAATGTCAAAATCATTCGCCAATTTTTTTATCTCGTTTAGTATTTCCTTCATCCTATTACCGCCTTTTTTACACGCATATAAGGGCCGCCTGTTGTGACAGCAACATAATCTTCTTTCCCTTTGCCGCATCCACTTCCTGTTATTTTAAAATCACTTGTGACTGCGTCTACGTTGTTCAAAAATTCCAGAACTTTTCCTGATATTCCCACACCTTTAAACAATCCTGTTAATTCCCCGTTTTTTATTTTCATCGCTCTGGCTGTAATCATCTGCATGTTTCCACCAAGAGGATCTTCCATGCCTGTTAAACTTTTTATTAGATAATAACCAGATTTTGTTTCTTTAATCAGTTCGTTGAGCTTCCAGTCACCTGGTGAAATATAAGTGTTAGTCATTCTTACAAAAACCTTTTTTGAGAAATCCTCTGCCCTTGCATTGCCTGTTGGTTCAGAATTCATTAGCACACAAGATTGCCTGTCATGCATAAATTGTTTTAAAACACCTTTATCAACAAGAGTGTTGTCTTTCGTTCCTATACCATCATCATCAAAAAATGATGTTCCTCTTTCTCCTGGGATTGTCCCATTGTCATGAATGGAAACTAGATCAGATATAACCTTTTTTCCTTTTAGTGGGGCGAGATAAGACCTGTCTCTCACAACTTGGTCCGCTTCTAAGCCATGCCCAAAAGATTCATGGGCAATAACACCAGAAATTTCAGGGTCAACAATTATATCATATTTTCCACTCTTAATTTGTTTAGCATCAAGCATTATTATAGCATTTTTAACAATTTCATTAATTTTTTCTTCAATATTTATTTTTCTAAACAGATCATAACCACCTTGTTTAGCAAGAACAAAATAATCATTTTCCAATCTTTTGTTTTCTTTTGATGTTGCTGCCATTACAAATTTGAAATATGGGAGAACTTGCCGAAGCTTAGAACCTTCTGTATTCATAAAAATAGTTTCTGATTTTGTATTTCCTATTCCGACGTTTGCGTTAATAATTTTTTTGTTTTTTATTATTTGGCTGAATATTTCCCGCATGGTTTTCATTTTTTCTTCAAATGATAAATCATCAGGGTTTTCTTTTACTGGAACTACTTTATCTAACTCCCATGGGTCTTGAAGCCAAATTTGGGATTTTTTGTTTCTTATCTTTTTTGCCA
This sequence comes from uncultured archaeon, assembly GCA_964481805.1. Classification (GTDB taxonomy): domain Archaea; phylum Aenigmatarchaeota; class Aenigmatarchaeia; order CG10238-14; family CG10238-14; genus CG10238-14. The sequence continues at coordinate 5,425 of CAYZVE010000061.1, forward strand.
ATTGCTGGACTTGATTCAAAATTTTTTTTTCATCGATTATGCTAAAACCCAAATAGTACCATTTATTATCAGAAATTGCCCTCACACACAAACCATTTGATGAACCTGTTGAGATAGACTCTTCACTTTTATTTTTTCCTATGCCACTTCTTTGATTGAATTCATATCTTACGTCCCCATAATATGTTTGGCCGAGGATTTCAACTATTTTTTGCATTAGATCTTGAATCATTCAATCATCTTTTCAAATTCTCTTTCTGTTATATTATTTAATAATATACTTTTCTTTTTTGATTTTAAGCCTCTGATGATTTTTACTTGGTTTCTAGTTAATTTTTTCATCTCTTTTATTATTTCTTGATTAGCTTTATTTTGTTCAGGTGAAGATTTGCAGTATATTATGTAATTATCTTTTTTTTCTATTTTGAATATAGAAGATTTTGGTTTAATATTTGCTTCTATTATTAGATTATTTCCAATTTCTCTTGCTTCAGGCATAGAAATCATTTTAGTAATTTAATAATAATTAGTTAAGCCTAATATAGGAAATAACAAAAAAATAAAAAAAATATTGATTGTACTTTACCAGTCTTCATCTTCATCGGTATTTTCATCACTTTCGTCATCGTCATCCCAATCTGACATAGATATCACCCTTTTAAGCATATTAGTTTATTCAACTATTTATCCTTCAAAAATCCCATCATAAAAAAAGAAAAAGAGAAAAAAATCAATTTCTTAAAATCCCATTATTTCTTTTTAGCTTTCTTTGGTGCCATTTTTATCTTCACTCCTTTATTTTAATACACCATACCCTGCATAGGTGACGTATCTAAAACTAATCATAGTATTTTTTTTCAAAAAATTCGAGGATGCAGAGTTTCCCATTTAATTTTCCTTATTTTTTAATTAAATGATTTATGATTACTTACTATTTAAAATTATCACTAAGCCAAAAGGATACCAGCTCTTTCAGAGTAAAAATTGATTTTTTTATAATTTCAGGCATA
>CAYZVE010000062.1:0-6336 GCA_964481805.1 uncultured archaeon
ATCAAAAATCTTTATAAAGTTAATGATTTTTTGACCAAGATGTATCCATTGCGTATATTGTTTTTCAATTAACTTTTTTCTATGCTAATTATTTATTTATGTTTAAAAACTGCTAATTGATTAAATCCTAATTGGAATTTTGTATATTTTTCTAATACAAAACCAGACTTTTTTGCCAAATTATAAATATCTTTTTTAGTCCAGTAATGTTTATGTTCTGCTAAGTCTTCTTTATTTATTCCAATCAATGCTGTTAATTTTAATATAGGTTTAGCTATTCTGGTGGGAGTTGTTAAAAATATTCTTCCATTCTTTTTTAGATTCTCTTGCTTGAATTTCTTAAAAATCTCAAAAACTTCATTAAATTCTATATGTTCTATTACAGCAAGGGCAATAATTGTATCAAAAGTTTTCCCTTTCATTACAGAATGGTCATAATTAACAACTAAGTATTTCCCTTTCACAAATTTTCTTAATTCTCCTTTGTTCCCGCCAAAATCCATAACATCCCCTTTTAAGTAAGGTATTACTGTATTAAACCTCATTTTTTGCAAAAATCTTTCAATAAACTTTGTGCTGTCTATCATTTTACCTTCACTTTTGACTTATCATCTTTTGAGTTTTTAATGTTATTTCAATGTTCCAGATGCTCTCCAGCTGACACTTTTATAATGTGAAATATAAACATTTGAAAATTCTTTCTGGTTAAACCATCCTTTAATTGTTGATTTCTTAATAAAAAAGGTTTGAGGTGCATTAAGTTTGTCAAAAACATTTAAATTATTCCTCTTGAAATCCAATTCCCTCCAGTTTTGAAAATAGTAATAAAAAGGTAAGAACTTTAATGGCAAAATATAAACTGTATAAACCGGCAGATATACTATTAAAGTTATTAAATTTGAAATAGCCCAAAGGATTTTCTTGTTTAGCTTAAGAAAAAATGATTTTTTAAGCCATTCTAAAATAGTTTCATTTAAAAAATTTCCTTCATGAGAATAAACCCATATAATAACTCGACCTTTTTTTTTAACAAATTTTTTGATATTATTAAATGATTTAAGGGGGTTGTTTGTATGATGCAAAACTCCAACAGAATACACAATATCAAATTTTTTATTTAATTTAATATTGGCAATATCTCCCTCAATTACTTTTACATTTTTATTTTTCCTATTATTTCTTCTGGCAATCTCTGGCGTATTCAAATCTATACCTAATATTTCTTTACAATAAGGAGCTACAAAATTTAGGTGCTGCCCTCCACCACAACCACAATCTAAGACTTTTTTATCCTTGAAATCCCCTAATTTATTAGGATAAATCCATTGTTTAAAAAGCCATATATTATTGTCATATGCCTTATTCCACTGCCAATTCCATTCTGATTGTTTTTTTTGCATATTTTTGGGTAAACTATTAACACTTTTAAAACTTTTGTTGAAAAAATTTTAATAAAGCAAATTTTAAACTTTAAGTTTGAATTAATTACATTTGAAAATGGAAGCTTTTTCTCTGCCAACAGATTCAAAGACACATGAAAAGTCAGTGCAGCGATAACCAACAACTCTATTAATGTTCTTGCATGAATCATCAATTATAAGAAAACTTCCATCTTTAAATTTATCAGAATCGTTTTCTAAGATTGTACAGTTTTTACAAAGCCTATTGAATAAATTTTTTGTGGATTCTTCCAATAGTAGATTATTGATTTGAATATTTATAAAAGGGTTAGGAATTTCTTGATTATTAATGTAATGGACCAACTGAAGTCCTGTATCTGCTTTTTGGACAAATGTGCTGGGAATTGGTAAAATAACACTTAAACTATTCTGTACATGGCCTCCGGTATAAAAAGAAGTAAAAATAAGCAGAAAAATAACATAAATTGTAAATATTAATAATTTCTTTATATTAACTGAAGATTTTCTAAAAAACAAGCATCCAATTAAAATAGTTAATATGGGTATGAAAGTAACAAAGTATCTTGTGGCAAAAAATGGGTTTGTTACCAAAAGTACTAAATCTATATGGATATTTGTTAAGCTCCATGGATTCTGGATCATTCCTATATGGTTCACTAAATCCCATGTGAGAGCACTTACTAAAATTGTGGATACAAAAGAAACTAAAATCAGTTTCCAATACTTGTTACTGCCTGAAAATATAAGTTTGAAAGACTTCAAAATATACCAAATCAAACCTAAAAAAGCAACTGGAAAAACAATCAAAATAAAATAAATTAATGTATAAGGGTATGATATTATGCTATGTGAAATATAGTCCATATAACTTTCAGCTGCCGTCTTCACAAGAAGATTTCTTATAAACCAGCAAACAAAAGGAATTGTTGATATAACCACAAACAAGAAACTATCTTTCATTTGTTTCTTATGCATGAAAAGCCAAAGAAAATAAAAACAAAATACTGCAACTACAACAATAAATACTATTCTTATCATAACTGACAGACCTAAAAATAATGCACCAAGTACAATAATCGAGGTTTTAGGCTTTTTTTCAATATATAAAAACATAAAAAACAAGCCTAAAAGCAAGAAAAAAATTCCTGCTCCCTCTGAAAGACCTGAGATAGTTGTGAAATAAAAAAACCAGGGGTTAAAGAAAACAGAAGCAGATAGTAGCAACGAAACAACTCTGTTTAGATTAAGAAATCTTAGAAAAAAATAGCATAAACTTATTATAAGGCTACTGAAGAAAATACTAACAAACCGAACCGCAAAACCAGAATCGTCAGTGAAAAAAAGTACAAATGAAGCAATAAATGCATTTCCTGGAGGATATTTTTCACAAGGTTCACCGTTTGATTCATATTTAAAATTATTATGCAAACTTTCACTCAATTCTGCATATTTAGCAGAATCCTGAATAACCGGATAATCAAAAAAAGGAACTCTCACTAAGAAAGTAATTAAAAATATTACAATCATTACATATATTTCTTTCTGACTTATTTTAATATTTCTCATTCTATGAATGTTTCATGCCATATATTAAAATTAACTATTGACCAAAGCTGTCTTGCGTAGAAAAGCTTTGATGCACTAAACCTAGACACTATTCTATCTATCTCCCGCTTATCAAAGAACCCTTTATTTAATTTACTGTTTTCCTCAAGAATTCCTTCTGCTGCAGACTTAAATTCTTTATCAAACCAGGTATCTATAGGAACATTAAATGTCTGTTTCTTTCTTTTCATTATAATATCAGGAATATAATCCTTAAGTGCCTGCTTCATTATAATCTTGGTGTTTACTCCTGAAATCTTAAATCTTGAAGGTATCTGAAATGCCAGTTCAACTATCTTGTGATCTAATATAGGTACTCTTGACTCTATAGAAAAAGCCATGCACATTTTGTCAGGTTTCATTAAAAGATCCTCTGGAAGGTATTGTTTTACATCAAAATAGCATATTCTTGAAAGCAAATCTGTCTTAAAATTAAAAAAATTCTTGTTTATTTTATCATAATTATCAAAGTCAGATATTTGACTCAAAATTTCTTTTTTCAACAATTTCCTACGCTCTTCTTCATCAAATATTGACATCATTTCGAGGTATACCTTTGCAGGATCTTTTGGATTAGAAAGAATCCGATTAAATCTTGTTAACATCTCTTCACCTGTGTTGCTGCTGTATTTGTATACTCTATCAAGAATCCCTTTAGGTATTTTATTGATGCCAAAGGGAATTATCTTTTTTCTGAATAATGAAGGGAAATGCTGTAACTTATTAGACCAAAGCATGAATTTATATTGGTCATAGCCACCAAAAAGCTCATCACCACCATCTCCTGTGAGTATTACAGTAACCTTTTTTTTGGCTTCTTTTGCTAAGATATAGTTAGGAACAACAGCTGGATCTGAAAGTGGCTCATCAAGGTGCCAAACAATCTCCTTAAGATGTTTTATAACATCAGAATTAAATTCAATTTCTGTATGGTCTGTGCCAAAATATTCACTCACAGCTTTAGCATATGGCAATTCATTGGATATATTATCACCAACAAAACCTACAGAAAAAGTTTTAATTGGTTCATCAACAAAATGGCTCATAGCACCAACAACAGCTGTTGAGTCAAAACCTCCAGAAAGGAAAGCTCCAAAAGGAACATCACTCATAAATCTTTTTTGTATAGCACTATCAAACAAGCTCTTTATCATCTTTATTAGTTTATTTTTATCATTGATTTTAGGTATTTCAAGATTAATATCCCAATAATGTTTAATTCTTAATTCTTTTTTTCCTAAATCAAAGATAGCATATTGCCCAGGCATAATCTTCTTAATACCTTTGAACATAGTTTCATTCCATGGAGAAAACCTGCGCATTAAATATTGGTTTAAAACATCAAGATTGACTTCTCTGGGAATGTCCTTGTTCTCAATTATTGCTTTTATTTCAGAGGCAAACATAAACTTTTCATTAGAATGATAATAATAAAGTGGTTTTATTCCAATCCGATCTCTTGCTAAAAACAGCAGATGTTTATTTTTGTCATAAATACAAAAAGCAAACATCCCTTCAATATTTTCCAGCAAACCTTGAATGCCCCACTTTTCGTAGCCGTAAATAAGAACTTCAGTATCTGTGTTTGATTTAAAGTTATAGTTCTTTAATTCTTTGCGAAGCTCTTTGTAATTATAGATTTCACCATTAAAGACAATTATAATTGAGCCATCCTCATTTTCCATTGGCTGGTGACCGGCATTAGAAAGGTCTATAATTGAAAGCCTTTGATGGCCAAGTGAAATATCCTTATCAGTATAGTATCCTTTATCATCAGGTCCCCGATGGGATATAGAAGCCATCATCCTTTTAATAAGAACTTTATCCTCCCAATTAAACCCAGTAATACCGCACATTTTATTTCTTGTTTATTATTTCTGCAATAAGACCAAAGAAAAATATTTGGATTGACAAAAAGAAAAGTCCAAAAGCAAAATTACCAATATGCTGGTCAGCAGTAACAATTATATCTCTAACCCCCCTTAATACTGAAAAAAGAAAACAGATAATTGAAATTGGAATAAATGTTTTTAGTGGATTAAAATAAAGGCTTAGTCTAAAAAGTAAAGTAAAAAATCTTATAGTATCCTTTATTGGATGTATGCTTGATTTCCCCTTCCTTTCCATGTAGTTTATTGGTGTAAACAAAGTAGAATAACCTTTAGTAGTACAAATCATTGTCATCGTTGAAGTGAACGAAAATCGTTCAGGGAACAAATTCCAGTAATCAAGAGCTATTTTTTTATCAAAAATCCTTAAACCAGAATTCAAGTCAGGAATTTCCTGCCCTGCTAAATATGAACTAAACTTATTAAGAAGGGATTTAATAGGTCTTCTTAAGAGAGGTATTTTAACTTTTTTACCAATTCTTGCTCCTACAACCATGTTGTATTTATCTTTTTGTGAAAGAAGTAAAGGCATTTTATTTATAGGGTAAGTGCCATCAGCATCAGTTATCATAATCCACTCCCCTTCAGCAGCAGATATCCCAGTTTTTATAGAAGCCCCATAGCCTTTATTGACAGGATGATTTATGACTTTAATAATATTTTTCTCAGCAAGTTGAGCTAAGATTTTCTCACTTTCATCTTTTGAAGCATCATTCACACATATTATTTCATATCCAGAATTATAATTTTTCAAAGCATCTGTTATATCAAGTATTGTCCTGCTTATTGAATCTTTTTCATTATATACAGGGATAATTATTGTCACTTTAATTTTTTTCATTAAATACACCTACTTAATTTAAAATAATGCCTAAGAGACTATCTCCCAATTCCCTTGTAAATGATTCCAAGAGTCTTAATTCCCTGCTTGTCAAGGCAGTTCTTTCCGTCAACAACAACCTTAATGCCTTTTTCTTTTATATCCTCAGGCCTAATCTCTTTAAATTCAGGATGGTCTGTTGCGATGACAATGCATTCTGCATCAAGTGCCTCATCAAGATTATCAACTGTGGACTTGCTAGGAATATAAGGGTCAAAAATCTTTAAATCTGCACCAAGCTTCTTTAGTTCATCAATTATTTCAAAGGAAGGACTCTCTCTCATATCATCAACACCACCTTTGTATGCTACACCAAGTACAGTTATCCTTGTATTTCTAACAGATTTTCCAGCTTCATTTAAACCATCAACAATTTTTCCAACAGTATAGTGAGGCATACTGTTGTTTATCTCTCTTGCAAGATTCAAAAACTGGTGGGTAAAGCCATTCTCCTTTGCTCTGCTTATCAGATAATAAGGGTCAACCTTTATGCAGTGGCCTCCTACTCCGCAGCCAGGCCAATGCGGCATAAATGCAAATG
>CAYZVE010000063.1:0-6295 GCA_964481805.1 uncultured archaeon
TGAACACATTTCTTAGATTATTCAAAGATATTTCAAAAAATCTTTAATCAATACTCACCAATTTATATTTTCAATCCTAATATAGCCCAAACATAAATATCTCTTAGATTTTTGATTAGAAAAGTTAAATTGTTATATTAAGAAAAAAATCTTGATCCCTTCTCGTATACTCATTAAATGGAACCACAATGTATGGTATATTTCCAGATTGATTGAAAACTGGTTTACCCATTTGTATATATGTTCTTTTATTTGGTGAAATAAGTCCAAAAAATTCATTAATTTCTCTTTCCAGTCTTTTATGTGGATAATTTTCTGGTTTACCTTTTTCTATTATAACTAAAGCAACTTGTGGGTTAGGGGTTGACAATTGTACCCCTTCTTCATCTTCTGTTTTACCTTCGAGTCCTGATTTCCCATAATAAACATCTAAAAGAAATCTCATACCTTAACTTAATGTTATTTAAATTTTTAAATCTTTGTTTTATTTTTTATAGCAATTAAATATAATCATCTCTTCACCAATTTATATTTTCAATCCTAATATTAACTTATGCCAAACCAAAACCACTACAATAAAAGAAAAATCTCAGAAATCAATCCTGAAAATGACTTCAAAGTAAAAGTAATTGGAATTATAGTAGATAAAAAAGATGATACTATATTAATAGATGATGGGAGTGCAAAAATACAAGTATTTGTAAATCTACCTAATATAATAGATACGATTAACCTAAATCAACTGATAAGAGTATTTGGATCAGTAATGCCAACTGATGAAGGCTTTGAACTGAAGGCAGATATTGTTCAAGATTTATCTGACCTAAATGTTAATTTGTACAAAAAAGTAGATGAATTATATAATAAAATGGGGGTGTGATTGATGTTCAAAATTGCAATGTCAAATCCTGATATATTTAGGGATTCTATTACAACTATTGGTGAGTTGATAGACGAGGGTATTTTTAAAATAGATAAAAATGGAATGACTTTAATAGCTGCAGATAGGGCAATGGTTGCAGTTGTTGATTTCAGGCTTCCTCCAACAGTCTTTGACGAGTTCAAAGTTGAAGGAGAACAAAATCTTGCAGTCAATATTTCAAATCTTGTATCTGTTCTTAAAAGGATAAAGCCAAAAGATAAATTAATCATGGAACTGAAAGAAAATAAACTGGAGATAACTATCGAAAATTCCTCTAGCAGAAGATTTGTTATTCCTTTGCTTGACATCTCACAAGAAGAAATTCCACCAATCAGTGAATTAGATTTTAAAGCTAAGGTAAGAATTAAGACAGATGTTCTTAAGAGTGGTATAGAAGACGCAGATATTGCAGGGGATTCAATCATCTTTGATGCAAATAATGAAAAATTTAGTATGCGAGCATCTGGAGATATAACTTCTACAGAATTAACCCTGCAAAAAGGAAATAAAAATCTGGTTGATTTAAATATAACAGGTTCTGTATCTTCAAGATACCCATTAGAATACTTGAAAAAAATGCTAAAAGCATCTAAGCTTGCTGAAGAAACGAGTTTAAAATGGGCCAAAGACTATCCTATGAGGCTAGACTTTTCAACTTTGGACAAAGTATCTCTTGGATTTGTACTGGCGCCGAGAGTATCAGAAGATTAACTTAGCTTAAAACATAAAAAAACTACTCTTAGATAGAAGTAAATTCAGCTTAAACATTTAAATTTAACTCCCCTTAAATGATATAGTTTGTAATAACTGATTGGAGGTAAATGTTCATGGCTGTACCAAGAAATAATGGCGGAAGATTATCTAAAGTTGATGAAGAATTAAGGAAATTTTTAGATAAAAAGAAAGCAAGCATAAAGATAGTAGGTACTGGCGGTGCTGGAAACAACACTATTACCAGAATGGTACAGGTAGGTGTAGAAGGTGTAGAGACTATTGCCGTGAATACTGATGCTCAAGATCTTCTTTATTCTGATGCTGACAAAAAAATATTAATAGGCAAGGAAATCACTGGTGGATTAGGAGCTGGTGGAAATCCAAAAGTTGGCTGTGAAGCAGCAAAAGAAAGCAAGGAAGAAATCAAAAAAAGCCTTGAAAATTCTGATATGCTTTTCATTACTTGTGGTTTGGGAGGGGGAACAGGTACAGGTTCTGCTCCAGTTATAGCTGAAATAGCAAAGAAAATGGGTATATTAACAATTGCTGTTGTTACTCTGCCTTTTGCAATGGAAGGAAAAGTAAGAGGAAATAATGCAAAAGAAGGGTTAAATGAATTAAGAAAGAATGTTGATACAATCATAATTATTCCAAATGATAGATTATTAGAAATAGTTCCAGATGTTTCTTTGGCGACTGCATTTAAGGTTGCTGATGAGATTTTAGTAAATTCAGTAAAGGGAATAGCAGAATTAATAACAAAAGCTGGCCTAATTAATCTTGACTTAGCAGATGTTAAAGCAGTAATGACTAACGGGGGGTTAGCAATGATTGGTATGGGAGAATCAGACACAGAAAACAGGGGAATAGAGGCTGTAGAAAAGGCATTGAGCAATCCATTATTGTCTTTGGATATAGAAGGTGCTGAAGGTGCTTTGATCAATGTTACAGGTGGGCCTGATATAACCATTCGTGAAGCCCAGCAAGTAGTAGAAGCAGTTTCAGGAAGATTAAGTGAAGACGCAAAAATAATCTGGGGTGCTCAAGTAAACAAAGACTTGGCAGAAACAGTCAGAGTATTGATAGTAATAACTGGGGTTAAAGGAGGTGAAGAAGTGATTGAAGAAAAGCTCCTAAGGCCAAAAAAAACATTTGTTGAAGAAGAATTAGGGATAGAGTTCATAGAGTAAAAGCAACCTTTTATATCTTTCTATTTATTAATTTAAAAGATAATTATTTTAGAGTTTGATGTAAATATGAAATTCAAGTTAAACTTTAATTTAAAAGATACATTGAATACGTATAAAAGAGTATTAATTCTCGCTAAAAAACCAAGTATGAGCGAGTTGAAGAGAATTTCAAAAATATGTTTCACTGGTTTTTTAGTTATAGGATTGATATCATTTGTATTTTACATGATTTCAGCAATAATTGGTGTTTAGAATGATATATGCGGTTAAAACAATAATTGGAAGGGAGAATGTAGTTCTTGATGGTATAGCTAATAAGTCTAAAATTGCAGGGCTGAACATTAAAGCTCTAGTTCATCCTGAAGAGATTCGAGGTTATATTTTTGTTGAAGGGGATTTAAAAGATATAGAAGATGCTGTTAAAGAGATAAGCCATGCCCGAGGAATAATAAGAAATCCTGTTTCTGTCGATGAAATCAAAAGGTTTTTGCAGCCAAAGAAAATTGTTATTGAAATTAATGATGGTGATATTGTTGAAGTAATAGGCGGTCCATTCAAGGGAGAGAAAGGTAAGGTCAAAAGATATGATGAAGGTAAAAGTGAAATTACTATAGAATTGATTGAAGTTACAGTCCCTATACCTGTTACTGTTAATGCTGGGCTTGTCAAAGTTATTAAGAAAAAGGAGTAATCTGAATGTTTTAAATATCTTAATCCTACTAATTATATGAGTTGATAACATGTCAGACACAGAGGTAATGGACCTATTGATAGAAGGTGGAAAAGCAAAGCCTGGGCCAGCTACAGCACCAAGATTAGGGTCTTTAAAGGTTAATATGGGTCAATTATTCCAGGACATTAACACGAAGACCAAAGATTATGATGGTATGAATGTTCCTGTTAAGGTTTTAATCAATAAAAAAGATCATTCTTATAAAATAGAAATTGGTACACCACCTGTTTCTTCATTGCTTAGAAAAGAATTGGGCTTAAAGAAAATTGCGGCAGAAATTAAGGCAGAAGAGTTAGAAGATACTGCAAAAAAAGCTAAAGAAGAGATAAAAGAGGAAGAAAAACCAGAAGAAAAAGTAACAAAGAAAGAAGAAAAAAGGAAAAAAGCAGAGAAAGTAAGAAAGACAAAAGAAAAGGGGAACATCAGAGAAATAGTGGCTGATGTTAAAATGGAGCAATGCTTAAAAGTAGCAAAGATGAAGAGGAATTCTCTGTTGGCAAAAACTTTCAAGGGGGCTGTCAAGGAAATTGTAGGAAGTTGTTCCAGCATGCCTGTCACTGTTGATGGAAAGTCACCCAAAGAAATATTAAAGGATATAGACGAAGGAAAATACAACTCTGTTATAAAAGAGTAGATTATTTTTATGAAATTTAACCAATATATTTTGTTGGTGGATCTCTTCCAAGTCTAATATACCCTCTTCTCAATGTCACCCCTCTTGAGCATTTCCAAATTTCAAGATAACCCTGTTGTGTTATAGAAATAAGTTCTTTCTTAGGGTTAACATCTAAAACAACATAACCTCTTCTATCAGGAAAAGGTTCTTCGCAAAAAGTATACCCTTTAGACTGGCCACTCATAACATAATGTCTTGATGCACATAAATCACATCTTGGACTATAAGATGGATAATAAGTTGAATAATAAACCATAACTCTTTCCGTTTTTTCTTGTTTAACTCCTCTTTCTTTATGTTTTTCAATAATTCCTAAGGCTTCTTCTGGAGTAAGACCCCACTTCTTGCAACTTTTTTAAAACCAGGACTTTTTGGATCCAGGGGCATTAATTGACCAATTAATGTTGTTGGTGATTTTGTCATAGATAAACACGATATTATACATTTTGATACATTAAATTCTTAAGTTTTTGTTTACTATTAAGTAATAAGTTGATGAAATGATAGAAATATTGATTCTTGGGTTAGTTTTTATAATTTGCCTATTCGCCTTGGGCGCTTTTACCTATTTGTATTCTGTAGAAAGGGAAAGAAACAGGAGAATAATGGAAAGAGTCGATAAGGTAAATATTAAGCCAATTGAGGATAATGTCATTAAAATCAGGGAGGAAGAGAACAATTACTTCACGAAATTGTTTGAAATGGAGATGCTTCTTGAGAATTATAGGAAAGCTGCGATGATAATAGGCGAAAAAGTGGAGAGCCTTGAAGAGAAGATGAAAGACCTCGAGAAATTACCCAAGGATTATGAAATGACTTATCGCGATGTTGTGAGAAAGCTTTTGGAGCTGGATAACAAATTCACTGACAAGTTCAAGACGCTTGCCGAGGCTGTTTTGAAGCTGAGAAATGGAAAGTGAAAATTAAAATCTAATATTTTGGGGTATAAATTTCATGGGTTTTTCTCTTTCAATCCAATCTGAATAACATTCTGAAAGATCATAAACTCCATAACTTTTTACAGAAAATCCATAAGAGGAGGCTAAATCTCTTGCTAGATCTCTTACATTTTCATATGTTGGTTCTCTGAAATCACATTGATTCCCAACTGAGCCTAATTTTCCACCTTCTTTGTAAATGAAAACCCAATGCCCGTAGTCTTCTTTCCAATCTAAATCTAAAACAAGAGGCGGATAACCATCATCACTTAGCAAAGCAGCTATAGCAATAGCTCTCCCTCTACATTCAACGGGACAGCTCCCTTCATGGGTTCTCCTGAAACTATAACCATTTATTAAATTTTCTATTCTTTTAAATTTAGAATAATTTTCTATTCCTTTAAATTTAGAATCTCTAAAGTATGTCCAATTAACATAATCTTGTGCTTGTGGTGGTGTTTTAACACATCTTATAGCTTGTTCGTATGTCATATTTTTAAAGTCTGGAAGTGTCTGAAAAGGCGTTGCTGTAGGCAGTATGTTTACAACACTTTGGACTCTTTTCGTATCAACTTGTGTTGGAGAAACATAAAATGGCTTAGAGAAAAACTTAATCCCAATAACAATTGCTAAAGGTATAATGTAATCTGAACAAATAGAACGTAAAAATCTCTTTGACATTTTTTACTCTTAAAATTGAATACATTTAAGGTTAATCTTCTGGTAATTTACAATCTATAAACATCTAAATCCCTTCTTCCAGTAAGACGTTCTACATATTCTTCTCCGATTTTCCCAGTTTCATCATGAGTTGCAACAACTGCTGCTCTATACCATCCTCTTGGGCACATCCAACCTGGTTCATATCTACTTGCTTCATCAACCAAAATTAGGCCATTTCTTGGAGGAAGTATACCTCTACCGACTACAAATGGATCATTTATTTCAGAAACATGATTAACTGGTAAATTCAGTTTACTGGAAAGTTCATTTAGTAATGTGGTTTTCCCGGATCCAAAGCTTCCAGTAATTACTGCAGACCTACCTTCTCTTAAGCCTAAAATAATAACTTTTATTCTATCAATCTTCATATTATAACCTTTTATTAATGTGGAATAGAAG
>CAYZVE010000064.1:0-1307 GCA_964481805.1 uncultured archaeon
ATTAAAATAATAACCTTAATATTTCTGAAATTAAACTATTTTCATGATAGAAATAGATGGATCAATTGGGGGGGGACAAGTCTTAAGAACGGCAATAGGCTTATCCGCACTAACAGGAGATTCAGTCAAGATTACTAAAATCAGGACTAATAGAGCGGGAAAACAAGGATTAAGACCGCAACATATGATGGGAGTAAAAATTGCCGGAGAACTATGCGAAGCAGATATAAGAGGGTTAAAAGAAGGCTCAACTGAAGTCGAATTCAAACCAAAAAGGCTGAATGTCAGTTCCGGTAAGGTTGATATAGGAACAGCCGGCAGCGTCACACTCTTGCTCCAGACAATACTTCCGATTCTTATTTTCACTGAAAAGCCGATTTCTATTGAAATTAAAGGAGGAACAGAGGTACAGTGGTCACCAACCATTCAATATTACCAAAATGTGCTTTTCCCGCTTCTCAATAAAATTGGCACGAGTTTGGAATTAAAGATACTCAGCCATGGCTATTATCCGAAAGGTAAAGGGGCTATCAGAATCAATTCAGACCCTGCCAGAAGGCTGAACTCATGGAATTGTGTGTCTAGGGGAGAAATTAAAAGCTTATGCGTGGATTCTGTCTGCGGAAACTTGCCTGAAGATAATGCAAAAATTCAAGGAGAGGCCGCTGTAAGGGAATTTCAGTTAAAATATCCAAAAATCAAGGCTTTCATGTCCTATAAGAATGTAGAAAGTCTGTCTCCAGGCTCCAGCTGCACTTGCTATGCTATCTGTGAAAATTCCATTCTAGGGTCATCTTCACTTGGAGAGCGGGCATTAAAGTCAGAAGTAGTCGGCCAGGAGGCATCTGAAGATCTGCTTAAAAGCTTGGATAGAGGAGCGTGCTTGGACAAGTACATGGCTGACCAAATACTACCTTACCTTGCATTAGCTAAAGGGAAATCTTCTGTAAGTATAGAAGGTGCCACAGACCACTTTGTAACTAATATTCATATAATCGAGAAGATGTTGCCTGTTAAGTTTTGGGTTAAAGACAAGAATATTAGTGTCGGTGGAGTAGGATGGATAAAAGACGGTTAATGATTTTGGCTGGAATTTTTGTGATTCTGACAGTGATATCAGGGATTCATATGTACAATTCCTTTAAAAGGATTCTAGAGATGCCGGAAAATATACCTTCACTGAATGAAAAAATACCTGAGGGTTTTTGGCTAGATTTTGGATTAATTTATTATTTCTCGCCGATCAAAACTATTGCTTTGATTTTTAGTCTTTATGCGGCCAGCTTGTTTTTGGTAGATTATATCAA
>CAYZVE010000064.1:1407-6195 GCA_964481805.1 uncultured archaeon
AAAAAAAAGAAATGTAAAGTGACCATTATTTTTACTAAAATTTAACTCTGAAATCTGGTTGATTACATGAATCTTCCATCAGTTGGTACCCAGTGCTGGCAAATAGTTTGTAACTAGGTTTAAATACTGAAATACAATATGTACCTCCTGTTCCATTATATCTAAGTGTATTAATACCTTCTATAGCCGGTACATGATATACTGAATATGCATTAACCCATAACTGCACAGTACTTCCCTCTGGTACTTTTCCTTCAAGTATTACTTTCCTACAAAATTCTTGTCCTGATTTGTTATATACTAATGGTGATTCTGCTGGTGCTGATGGTTTTTCTGGTAATGGTACCTTTGTTTTTGAAGCTTTACAAGCGTCTAAAGCCATAGATACTCCTGCTACTGTTAATAATTCTAAAAATCTCCTTCTATTCATATATTCACCTTTTAGTAGTAATTTAATTACTAATATTTAAGTATTCATATATAAGAAAATATACTTTTTATAAATACTGTTCAAACTTGAGATTTCCCAACCATCCATAAATATTGTATGAATGAAATTAAAAGAAAGTAAGGTGACGATGTGCGACAATATTAGCTGGGTGACATAAATACAACAGAACCTAAAGAATGTCGGATGGGAATTGAACCCAAAAAAATCTAATTTTTCCCGACACAACACTCAAAAACATCCAATCCTTTGTCAACTTCTTCTTTTGTGATTATCAATGGCGGGGAAAATCGGATGGTTTTACTACCACAACCGAGAACAATTAATCCATTTTTGAAGCACTCCAATTCAACACAATCCCTTCTTTCCTTGTCATTAAATTCTGCACCAATCATTAGACCCAGGCCGCGAACATCAATTATTTCTCCAGGGTATTTGTCTTTAATTTCACCCAATCTTTTCATCATATAATTTCCCATCCTCTCGGAATTTTTAAGTAATTTTTCCTTTTCAATTATTTCAATCGTTTTTAACCCGACAGCCATATCTATCCTCTGGCCGCCTCCCCATGTTGAAGAGACTGCTCCATTCTCATTAGGGTCATATTTTTTTGTGGAAATAGTTGCACCTACTTGTAAACTCTTGGCAGAAGCCATAATATCAGGATCAACTTTATAGTGTTCAAATCCCCACCATTTCCCAGTTCTGCCTAAGCCAGCTTGAACTTCATCAAATATTAGAGGAATATCATATTTTTTTGTTACCTCTCTAAGATGTTTAATAAATTTTTGACTGGCTGGTATATACCCTCCCTCGCCTTGGACTGATTCAATAATAAGATAAGCAAGCTCTGGGTTCTTTTCAACTAACCTATCAATATCATAAATGTTTGGATCGTCATCCTTTGAGCAGAAGTTTATTCTTTTATTGTCAATCTCAGGATAATTTCTTTTTTGGACTGGTTTGCTAAATGTATGTGTCAACGCTCCAAGTGTTCTTCCATGAAATGCTCCTAAACATGACACCCCCGGAAGCGGCCCTCTTTTTCTGAAAGCAAATTTCATTGCATTTTCTACAGCTTCTGTACCTGTGTTTGTTAAGAAAACTTTTCTGAGATTTTTTGGCGTTATCTTAATCAGTTTTTCTGCAAGATTGGCATGTTCTTCAGAATAAAAATCTTGTCCTGCAATCTTGTGTGCCCCAAGTTTAGAGTATTTTTCCAATATCTCCATTATCTCTGGATGACCGTAACCGATGTTGCAGCTTGAAACATTTGCATTGAAGTCCAAGTATTTTTTTCCTTCAACATCCTCAATATAACAGCCTTTGCCATCCTTAATAACAAGTGGATAGGCAAATGTAGTTTTGACACAATATTTCTGGATTTTTTGGATTATTTTTTTGGATTTTGAACCAATCATCTTTCCACAATAGTTTTTTGTTTTGGCTTAAGAAATAATTAACCTATTTTGATATAGAAGGTTATTTAACTATATTTTCCCTGTTTTATTAATATGACGTAACCGTATGTTGGAGCCATTTTAGGATACCTTGGTGCTAATTTATTATGGTATGAAGCTAAAGGCTTGTATTTATTGGTATATGATCAAACTGGCGAAGAGAGAAACAAATTTTTTTGGTACCCTCTTCCTTCGGACATACTTTGTGCAGGTTATCATAACAGGAAATCTTGCAAGTAATTCTCGCATTTTATGAAAATTCATCAAAAGTATTTATATTAAAGCATCCAATAATATAACACTGTTATATTTCTGATTATAAAAATGAGGTGAATTTCACGAACATATAGTCTAGGCTGAAAATTTCCGTATATTCGTAATTACATGGGAGTTCAAAGGAGGATAAAATCCTAGTTTTGAAAGAAGCTGTATACGGAAATTAACTGCTCTTGCTATAGATTGGGTGAAAAGATTATTTAACAAAAAAGGAGGTGATAATATGTGTCCATGTGTAAATTGTACATACAATCCATGTAACTGCGAACCTGATTAGTTGATTTTTTTCTTTTTTTTGAAAATTCCCCAAATAAAAGTTTTAACATTAATATTTCACTAATGAATGACTATCAAGTTGCTTATAAAAAAATAGAAGAGGCATACTTACATATGAGATGATGAATTTTGTGTTAGATTCAGCGTCTTTAGTTTTATCTGCATATATTGTTAAAAATTCAGCTGTTTTATTAAAAATGTATGAAAATTCATTTGAAGACATCCCAACATCGTCGGTTTTATTTATTTTATTAGGTATAAGTGGAATATTCTATTTTTTTGGAAGAATCAGAGGTAGTTGTCGTTCCCTTATAATGCGAGCAAGAAAAGTAAGAAGAGTTAAACGAAATAAGACCCAATACCCCTTAGAGTATGTTGAAAATGGTGTTTTTGATGATTTAAATGGACTAAATTATTTACTTGAAAGAACTCAGGAAAATGAGAGATTAGAATGCGGAAGTTTATTACATGTTAGTTTAGATGGTACTAGAGCAGTTATTGATAAAGTTTTAGATGAAGAAGAGATGAAACGAGGGTGTTTTGTTAGAAATAGATCAGAGTCGATGATAACTTTTAGAATTACAGATGAAATGAATAAATATAACGGATATCATCATTATCATCCAAGTGGGTCAATGAAACCAACTCCTTATGATGCTGGAAATTTTAATGTAAGTAGTAGAGACAGAACATGTATGCCCTCCAACTGGATTAATTTTTTAACATTCAATCTACCCGGAGGTCCAGAAATCATCGGTTATAATAGACAATTTACCTATATTCCTTCAGATGATAGTAAAAGAACATTAGTCCGTGCAAGCCCAGATGAAATTATGGAATATCTTGGAAGATTCTAAATAAAAGTTTTAACATCAATTAATTCTACAATGAAAGAAAAATTGCTATTAACTCTCTTTGCAATTAGTCTTATAATAGGTATACCAGTAATATTTTTGGGGATATCTATTCCTGAGTATCCATTCATTGCTTTAACATTAACAACAATAATTCAAATTATAACAGCCTATTTCATCATTAAAGAATCTCTTAAAGATTACAACATAGACCTGCTTTTTTTATTGAGCACGACATCTGCATATATGCTTAGCATCTATGGATTGTTAATAGGGGAAAAATCCTACTTCCATGTCACAGCTATTTTAATAATTGTCTATTACATCACAAAATTGATTGACTATAAAACCCAGAAAAATGTTAAAAAAACTTTCTCAGATTTGTATAAGCTGCTTCCCAAAAATGTTAGAATCATAAGAAATGGTAAGGAAAGGACTATTTCAATCAAAAATCTCACTATTGGGGATGTTGTAATAATCAGCTCGGGTAATAATATTCCTGTTGATGGGGCCATATTGTCTGGATCTTCGTTTGTAGATGAATCATTAATCACAGGTGAGAGCCAAAGAGTAGAAAAAAATAAAGGGGACAAAGTTATTGCAGGCACAATAGTAGTAGATGGTCTAATAGGAATTAAAGTCGAGAGAATAGGTAAAGATACTTACTTGTCACAAATAATTGACTTAATAAAAAATGTTGAAGAATCTAAATTAAAAAACAAAGAGAAAATTAAAAACCCTTATAAGATTTTTATGACTTTTCTTATTCTAGCTTCATTGATAATATTTTTCGTATACAATTTTTTTGGATATTCTTACTATCAATCTTTTGAGAGAATGACAACTATACTAGTAATCTCATCAAATGCTTCTCTAGTTCTAGCAACACCAATAGCTATAATCTTTGCAATAATCACACTTACTAAAAAAGGAATTGTTGTAAAAAATCACAGAAGTATTGAGATGATACCTGAGATAAAAACATTTATATTTGATAAAACTGGAACATTAACTGAAGGAAAAGTAAAAGTAAACGATGTAATAGCCTTAAACAATTTTAGTCGCGAAGAGATTATAAAATATTTTTTGATGGCAGAAAAAAATTCATCCCATACGCTAGTGAAAAGATTATACAAACAATTGAAAAAAAACAAACGAGCACCAGAACCCGACAGTTTCAAAGAATATTTTGGAATAGGTGTATATGCTAAATACAAAGATGATAGTGTATATGTCGGTGAAAAAAAGTTATTGAAGAAATTTAATATAGCAACTGATGAATTACCTAAAGACTTGCAAAATACAATAGTAATTTGTGTCAATAAAAAAATAATAGGTTTAATCAAGTTTCAAGATACACTAAAAGAATCTTCCAAGGAGCTGGTTGAATTTCTGAAAGAAAGAAAGAGTGAAGTAATTATGCTAACTGGTGATAATAAAAAAACAGCGAGAGATATTGGAAGAGAATTAGGAA
>CAYZVE010000065.1:0-2920 GCA_964481805.1 uncultured archaeon
TGAATTTTATATGTATAATATAAATATTAAAATTATCTAAAATAATCCCCTAATACTCGCGCCATTTATGCTTGCACTTAGTACAGCAAAGGAACTTAGTTTGTGGTTCGTCTCCACCTCTAGTCTGTTGAAGAACCCAATAAACTTTGTTATTCCCACATTTGCCACATTTGCCGTCTGCTATTGGATATTGAATATACGAATCGTTTTCATTAAACACTTTAATTTGATCGTCTTCTTGCTCAACCTTTTCAGAAATTGTAGTCTTCTTTGCATTCTCGTCACAGAAGAATTTGTCACATTTTCTACAATACCAACCTTTCTTGCTACCTCTTGTTTTCATGATCAATATATTTCCACATTTTTTACAAAATTCTATACCAATCCCCTCAAAAACATTATAATATTATGTAAGATTAATTTAGGTAAACCTAAAAATGGAACCCACAAAACAGCTTTTCCTTTGATGCCTGTTCTTTCCCAGCATCCACTTATTGGTTTGTCTGAAATTTTGCATAAAGGATCCATTACTGGGTTGTGATCTCCTTTTGTAAATGGATACCCATTCTCGCCAATATAAACAATTCTATGAATAATAGGGACAGGTTGACCTTTATATGTGAAAACAATAACATCCCCAACTTTTAATTCTTCTTGAGGAACACCTTTTATTATTAACACATCCCCAGGCCTGAAACCATTCTTTATTGGCCATGAGTTTATTTGCTCTTTTGTATAATCAAAATTTTGCTCTAAAAATTGATAATGGACACTTAGTGTATTATCGTCATGAATCATTGATCCTGTCATTACAGCAACTATTGGCAAGTCTGTATGTAATATATATCCCATCCCTTTATTAAGAACAATTGCAAAAGCTATTCCTAAGACTATATACTTGACATTTTCCCACAATTCTTTCTTGTTAATCTCAAATTTCATGTTCTTCCCTTTTACGCCTTTAACATTGCAGTTTCAATCAATTAATAATAAAGATTTTTATTCTTTTCTATTTCTGCTTTATATATTTTCCCAACGTTTCTTATAAAGCTCCCATTTTTTTCAAAATTATTAAAATTCTGAGGGATTTTCGGTTTTTTTCCAAACCTGGTTTTTTAGTACATTCTGCCTTGAAATTAAACAGAACCTTTATAAGTGAGTTCAAAGAAAACTTTCTCATTTATGGAAGGGATGAATTTGAACAATACTTTTTAAATACATAATCATACATATTTTTAGTCTTGAAAGACTGTAAAAAGGTTCTTAGACTATATGTCTTTGAACGGAGTTGCAACCTGGCTCACAGGTTTGGCTTGACCCAGCTCTAAAACAGACAAATAAGTCTGTAACTTTAATATTTCATGTCTGTGGCACATACTGGTGGGACTTTCGGTAACGAAATCCGAGATAGTGAATACGAACATCAGGGAATCACCTTACTTTCGTGGGGTGAGGAGGTCAAATTTTTAACTTAATAGATGTAATTAATTTAAGGTGTAATTATGGTTAAGAAAATATTTCCAGAAGCTATTGAAAGACTTTATAATAGGGTTTTTGTATGCAGAAAATGTAAAAGCAAGATTAGAACTGATTATTCTAAAGTTAAAGCCAAAAAGGTTAAATGCAGAAAATGTGGCTCTAAGGATTTAAGGCCAAAGAGAAAAGAAAAGAAGGTGTAGTTTATGGACAGTAAACTCATTAAAGAATGGGTTTCTCAAGGACTTAGGCCGTCCAGTGATTTTGAATTTTTTACCCGAAGACCTAATATAATTGTTGGAAAAGCTGCTGGACAACCAGCTAAAGTTGAATATATCTGTCCTTTTTGTGGCTTTCAAGGGATTGATGAGATAGAAATGGAAAAGGATTCTAAAGGAAAGAAATTTAAAAGGCCGAAATTCAAGTGTTCTAAATGTAAAAAGGCTATAAAAGTGGAAAGTTTAAAGAAGTAGTAATTCTGCTTAAAAATTAAGCCAACATCCTAAGCAAAAAAACCAGTAAACCTACACCTAATATTACTAGGAAAAACTCTAGCCATTTATTATTTTTAACAATCTTCTTTAATTCAGTTTCATTTGGTTTCTTTGGGACCTCAACATCTTTCTTGAACTTCTTCAATTTTCCAGCCTTCCAGTCATCCAATCCTTGGCAATTATGGTTCTCTGGCAGCTGATGCTCTACACAGAAATATTCTCCACAATACCTGCACTTGAACCCTAAACCTTCAAGGTTCTTTCCACAAGCAGCGCAATAATTATTCATAAAAATAATAAGGAAAAAAAGAAATAAATCAATTATACTTTATTCAGTTCCCCCTTTCTTGGAACATTTAGCTGCATTTCTCCTTTAAACTCAGAAATATATCCATCTTTTATTTCAACTGTGTCCCCTTCACTTATTTCTTCGGTTTTATTTCCCCAAAGTGTCAGAGAAATAGTCCCACTATCATCTTCAAGAGTAGCAGTAGCTACTTTAGTAGTGTAACCCATCTTTGTTCTAACTTCTCTGGGTTCTGAAATATCTGCTACTTTAGCTGTAATAGATATATCACTCATTCCTAACTTAAGTTCGTTAATCTTCGTCAAAATTTTCACCTTCTTCGTCAAGTTCTAGTTCATCTGTTACTTTTTTAACCTTTTCTTTTTTAAGTTCGGCTTTTGGCTCTTTTAATTCAGCGCTTTTTTCACTGACTTTTTCAGCAACTGCGAATTTAGGTCTAACCATTGTTATTTTAACGCGGCATTTTTCACCTTCTTTGGTGTTAGCAACAAATATAACAAAGTTTTTCACTCTGGCTATACCATCTCCTTTTGTTCCAACTTCATTTATTTCAACGTCATATTCTTCTCCTTCATTAACAGGTTTGGGGAAATCATCTCTTCTTTCATTTCTAAATCCACCACTTCTATCTCCAAATCCACCA
>CAYZVE010000065.1:3020-6072 GCA_964481805.1 uncultured archaeon
TCTATCTCCAAATCCACCACTTCTTCTATTTTTATCGAATCGTGGCTTCCCAAATTTTCTTTCCATTTATTTAACCTCCATTAACTCATTAGAATGAGTAAACATGATTGATTTAAGTTAGCCTCCATTTATATCATAATAATATTCACCCAACATATTTAAGCTCATCTGAATTTTCTTCGCTGGTCAATTTCTTTCTAGATCTTTCATCAAATTGCTCATAAAATTTGATTACATCTTTGCTTAAACTGGGTTTTATATCTTTTATTGCTTCACTGAAGTCTTTTGAGGTTACTTCTTTTGAGTTTTTATCCCTCCTTAAAGCATGCATAGCGGCTTCTCTCACAAGAGCATCTAAATCTGCCCCTGAAAAACTTTCTGTTTCTTCTGCAAGTTTCTTTATATTAACCCCTTTCAATGGGACATTTTTAGTCTTTATTTCTAGTATTTTTAGTCTAGCTTTTTCATCAGGCCCTGTTACCAGAATTTTCCTGTCAAACCTACCTGGTCTAAGCATAGCAGGGTCAAGCATGTCCGGTCTGTTAGTTGCCGCTATAACTACTACATCATGCAAGTCTTCTAGCCCAGACAATTCCGTGAGCATTTGGGATACGACTTTTTCGCTTACATTCTCACCCATACTCATTCCCCTTTTCGGGACTAATGCATCTATTTCATCGAAGAATATTATTGATGGACTTACCTGCTTTGCCCTCCTAAATAATTCCCTTACCCTTTGTTCACTTTCCCCAACCCATTTTGAAAAGAGTTCTGGACCTTTTACTGATATGAAGTTTGCATCAGATTCTGTTGCTACTGCTTTTGCAAGCATGGTCTTACCACAGCCTGGCGGACCATATAATAAAACACCTTTAGGTGGGGTTATTCCCATTCTTTCAAAACTTTCTGGGCTTTTCAATGGCCATTCTACTGCTTCTTGCAATTCTTCTTTTATTTCTTTTAAGCCTCCAATATCAATCCATTTAAGATTGGGAACTTCTATTGATACTTCACGCATGGCTGAAGGCTCAACTAATTTTAATGCATGTTCAAAATCTTTCTGTGTCACTAATAATTTTTCAAGAACATCCCCTGGAAGTTCTCCTTTTTCTTTCCACTTAATTTCTGGCAACAATCTTCTTAATGCATACATGGCTGCTTCTTTTCCTAATGCTTCAAGATCTGCCCCTACATAACCATAAGTGATTTCAGCAAGTTCATCTAGATTAACATCTTTTGTTAACGGCATATTTCTTGTGTGTATTTGCAGGATCTCTTTTCTCCCTTTTTTATCTGGAACTCCTAACTCTATCTCTCTATCAAACCTACCAGGCCTTCTTAATGCTGGATCGATTGAATTTTCACGGTTAGTTGCAGCAATGACTATAACTTTTCCCCTCTTTTTTAATCCATCCATTTGTGTTAATAATGTGGATACAACTCTCCTTTCAACTTCCCCTTTGGTTTCTTCCCTTTTTGTTGCTATAGAATCTATTTCATCTATAAAAATAATTGATGGGGCATTTTTTTCTGCTTCCTGAAAGATTTTTCTTAGGTTTTCTTCGCTTTTGCCGTACCACATACTTATGACTTCCGGTCCGGCAATAGAATAAAAGTTAGCTCCAGACTCATTTGCAACTGCTCTTGCTAGAAGGGTCTTTCCTGTTCCTGGTGGACCATATAGTAACACGCCTTTTGGTGGCTCTATACCTAACCTTTCAAATAATTCAGGATGCCTCAATGGAAGCTCGATCATTTCCCTGACTTTTTGTATGGCTTGGTGTATTCCCCCAACATCTTCATAAGTAACAGCAGGAACAGATCTTTTTTCAAGGTCATAATCTTTTGGCAATGTTTTTAATATTTCTATTTCTGTTATATCAGTTATTCTTACAATTCCTTCTGGATCAGAATCGATTACAATAAATCTCATTTCTCCAGTTGGCATATAAAAGAAATCCTCTATTGAAGCTCCCATGAAATCCTTAAACATATCATTTATAGTATTTTGAAATGGATCACTTCTATTATCCCTTCTTTTAATAACAGGGCTTGGAATAATTATATCCCCCTTAGTCAGAGGCCTGTAATAGATGTTTTGTTTTATTAATGATGGGCTGATTTGAATAACAATTCCTTTTTGCGCTGGAGCTAATGTAACATGCTTAGCTTCTTTAACTTGCGCTCTTGTAATCTTGACATTGTCCCCAACTCCTGAACCGACATTTCTTCTAACAAGCCCGTCCATCCTTATTATTTTAAGCCCAGCATCAGAGGGGTATGCTCTTACAGCAATAGCAACAGATTTTTTTGAGCCTTGTATCTCAATTACATCCCCTTCTTTTATGCCAATTTCTTGCATGCTTCCAGAATCTAACCTAACAATGCCCCTACCAAATTCCTCTCTTTGAGTTAATTCACCAATTTTAAGCATGATTTCTTTATTTTTTTCAGTCATCAAATATACCTCCAAACATTTCTTCCTGCTCTTCATCAAGCAATACATCAAACATATTCCAGTTGACTTTATTTTCCCAATTATGTAAAAAATTTAGGATTTTGTTAACATATTCTTTTTGTATTAATAACATAGACTTGTCAATTCTTTCACATGGAAATTGGTCTAAAAGCCCTTCTCGATGGTATATATATTTCTTTTCTTGCTTTGTTACCACTTGTTTCCAGCCATATAATTCCCTAAAAAATTTGTTTCTATCTGTATTGTTATCAAAATTTCTTGATTCAATTGAAAATTTTATTATTACTGCTGTTTTTTTCATAATATCATTTAGTGTTTATTTAAACAATAAATATTGGATGATAAAATTTTTAAAGATTTCTTTTTTTCGTTCTGTTACAAAATAGGGACTTTTCAATCAAAAATTAGAAGTTGTTACTTTCGGGCTTATTTCAATCTTTTTTGGTATTCAATTTTGTAGTGGTGATTATGGGGAGAGCCAACATTATTATTCAAGCACCAATGGTGTGGACAGAACTGAATGTGGGACATAATTAAGTTCCATCATCCCAAACGAAATAAATTATGCCAAAC
>CAYZVE010000066.1:0-6008 GCA_964481805.1 uncultured archaeon
GCCTTAGTTGCAGGCGGTATGATTGATTTATCCCGCTTCATTCTCTTTACCCCAATGTATAACAAGACGATTGGGGACCTAAAGAAATTTTATGCGAGAAATCAAGTTACATTGATGCTTTCTCCTCAAGATGACAACCTATACCCGCCTTCTCCTAAAGATTATATGAGACTTAAGCACCCTGGATTTAAAGAGGCTGTGGGCCGCTTAGGATGGTCATCTGGGAACGCCATGTTCACCGTTGCCACTGGAATGGACGGAGATCATAGCACTCTGGAAGAATGGTGGAAAGCATGGCATCGTATAGATTGGGTTTTAGAGAAGAGAGTTGAACCTGAACAGTGTATTTATCGTCCTGAGAGAGTCACTATCTGGGATATTTTTCATGAGATGTCTTTGAGACATCCTGGTTGGATTTATTCAGCTCGTCCTTATGGAACTAAGTTCCAATATACTATGTTCTTTGGAGTTCCTTCTCAAAGATACTGGAGTAAACCGGCTGGTAATGATTTTGTATTTAGAATGAATATGCTTCGGGATATGTTGGATCATGGAGACATTACGAAAGAGCAATACAAAAGACTATATGGAGAAAGAGCATTAGATAGTTTATTAAAGATAACAGATGATTCAACTCAATTTCTCACAGATATTGTAGGAGCCGATTACCCAGGGGCAGCTGAAGCGGATATGAAAACCTCCGATACCATTGCTACTGTTAAGATGACTTATCAAGTTATGGACGAATACCTCAAGGGCTTAGAAGCCAGGTTCGTTCCATTCCGTCGGTATCACATGCTTACCTCTGAGCAAGATATTATTGCTAATAACATAATGTCTTCAGAGCATAATGTTGCTAATGCTGTCAGTGCAGTATATCGAGATATAAAAGATTCTACTTTAGCTGCTGCTTCTGTTACCGTAAAAGCCAATAGCATGATTCCAGAGCATAACATTGTTTGTGAAACTATTAGCTTCCCAAACTGTAAAGGCTACACAATGGGTCTGCGCTATGCTATGGGCCAACTAATTTATGAGCTTAAACAGATGTATAGAGGAGAGTTGTTAGTTTTAGGCAATCCAAGAATTAGACCTTGGGATATTTGTTTGATTATGGATTCCTACACAGATATTTTTGGCCCAGTCGAGGTCGAACAAGTCGTTCATCAGTTCTCTCATGAGACTGGTTTTATTACTGAAATCAAACCTAACGCTGTTGTGTTTGCTAATGAAATTTCATCTTGGCCAATTATTGAAGCTCTAAAACTTTATATGATGGCAAAGAATGATATTGAAGATGGAAAGAAAGACACAGATCCTGATACTTTAATCAATGAAGTTTGGGGTGAGTCTGTTTCTCAAGAGATGCGTGATGACATCATGTATAAGTATGCCAGTTTAGCACTGGGAGATCTTACTATCGAAGATTTGCTCCCTGCTGAAAATGAGGATGACATTAGTCTTCGTGATGGATCCGGTCAGATGGCCGCGATAGGAGATACTGCTGGAACAAGCGCGGCTTTAGTTGCCTCTTCTCTTGTAGCTGGTATCACCGGCGTCAGTGCCGGTGCTCTCGCTGGGTTGAAACTCGGTTCAGGCGCAGCTGCTGCAATCGGGGCGACTATAGGCGGCATTGCTGGTCTTGCTACTGCCGCTGGAAGTTCACGAGTTAAAGACTTCACAGTTAAAAGACTTGCTGAGCCGCTTGGTATGACCTGGCTAATTGCTGGTCCTATTCTGTTTAATAAATGCTTGCAAGACGATGTTGTTGCAGTTGTTCCATTGCTTAAGAATGGACAGCCAATTGTTTCTGGTTTGACCTATCGTGACCCTCTTGCCTTCTGGACTTCATTCCGTGGTAAGGTGAGTAATCTCATTGACGATACTTATTTAGGTACCCGTGATCAATTGATTGACTGGAATCTTTATGGAAACGAGTGGTGGAGAAGATATAAGAATGAAAATAAACCGGCAATGTTAGGATATTAAAATGTTTAAACGAGGAAAAGCAGCCAGAGAACGTGAAGCGATTCGGACAGAATTAAAATTTCCGAATCAGTCTTTCAAACGCTTTATCAAACATTGTGAAATCGTTGGAGTTCTTGGACCTGAAGATGCAACAGAACAACCCGAACAAGTCAAAGAGCTTTATCATATTTTTGTTAAAGTACGGAATGCTGCTGGTACGGAAGTAACTGTTCCGCTTGCAGATTCTCATCATTTGATTTATCTTGCTTATGGCTCGCCTAAAAGCTTGATTGGTAAATTCTGTACAATTGAATATATGGGAACTTCAATCCAGGAAGCCAGCTCAAGAGGATTGGCTTATATTGAAAGAGATATGGAGGCACGTTTTCCAGAAGAGAGACCGAATTTATCAATTGCAGCATTAGCTGGTATAATGTCTTCTGTAGATCACAGTAAGCTCGGAACTACCTCAGACTTTGAAGGAAGTGAGAAATAATGGAAGCCAAATATTGGAAGTATAAATATAATAAAGAAAAAACAGCCTACTCAATGGTGTCGGAAGATGAAGCCAGACTTGGCTATGGCGATAAAGCCTATGTGTCTGTTACCAAAGATGGTGTAACTATCGGTGGCGGGTTGCCAAGTAAAGTAGTCTTAAACACCCTCTCTCCAGTCTATGGTGGCATAGCAAGAGATATTCCCTATCCTATTTCAATGATCCCAGGTCCGTTTTCTCCACCGAACCAATTACCAAATATTCCTTTAGAAGCATTGCTTCCTATTCTTAAGTCAATTTCTCAAATGGTTTCTTCTGCTGGGCAGATGGCTGCAATGGCAATATAATGTCTACAAGAACTCAAAATAAAGGGTTTCGCTCCAACGAGCAGAATGTGGATTTATACTTTTCAAGTAATGGCGACTTCAGACTTGGTGTTGGCGGAGATATAGAAAGAACAATTGGCTATCCACATCAGGCGTTGATACAGACTGTAACTAAACGTTTATCGAGCTCGGCTGGAGATTGGCCAGCTCAACAAAGTATAGGGGCCAATCTCGGAGACTTCGCCGGACAAGAGAATTCTAGAGAGACAGCTCAACTTATAAAGAGTAGAATAGTCACAGAGTTGACAAGAGGCAATCTTGTGTCAGCTTCCAACTTGAGAGTCCAGATGCTTCCATTATCAACTACATCTATTATAATCTTGTTATTTATAAAGTCTGATGACTCTTCTCAGCCTATTGGCTTTCAGTTCTCATATGATATGAGAGATAATAAGCTAATTCCTCGTAACTTATAGGTTCTTATAATGGC
Source organism: uncultured archaeon (assembly GCA_964481805.1). Lineage (GTDB taxonomy): Archaea > Aenigmatarchaeota > Aenigmatarchaeia > CG10238-14 > CG10238-14 > CG10238-14. The sequence continues at coordinate 3,281 of CAYZVE010000066.1, forward strand.
AGATCTTCCAGCAATCAAAAGCTCTCTATCTTTATTCAAAGATATGAAGTCTAAGCTTACGCAAAGAACTAATCTAACTAATTTTTCATCAGACTCTGCAGTTCGGGCGCTGTTAGATTCTGTCATTGTTGAAGACATAAATTTAAGAAATGAAGCACGAGCAGCTCTGTTGGCCAATCAAATTGGTGCAGCTCAGGGTTCTGATTTAGAAGCAATCGGAATTGAACGGTTGCCTCGGCTAAAGCCTACTTTTGCAGAGGTTACTATTTCTGAAGAGTGTCTTGCCTTCTGGACAGATACAACTTTTGGTGCAATTAATGGCGGTGGATCTTTTTCTATCCCGGCCGGTACCCTCATTAGTATTCCACAGACCCCATCTGGAGAGACACTTGTTAGCTTTTTGACTACAAGCAGTGTCACTGCCAATGCTGCTAACAATATTGTTTTTGTCTCAGCCAAAGCCACTTCTTTAGGTTCCGCATATAATGTAAGATCCGGAGCATTAACAGTTCATAACTTCACAAGCTATTCTGATTTTTCAAACAACTCTTTAAAAGTAACAAATTATTATCCAATCCTTAATGGAAGAGATTTGGAGAACATAGAATCTTATAGATACCGACTCAGCAATTACTTTTCTTCTCTCACAGGAAGCAATAACATCAAATTAAAGCTTACAGCTTTAAGCGTACCGGGAGTAGTAGATATACGAATCATTCCTGGATATTATGGAATTGGCTCTGTTGCCATAGTCGTTTTTGGAGCTGAAGGAGAGAGCAATGCCTCAATTGTTCAAGATGTTCAAAGAAGGCTGATGTCAGTTCAGACAGGTGGCATCAAAGCCATTGCTATTCCGGGCATTAGAGTAAGTTTCGATTTTGATATGAACTTAATTGTTACTTCAAATCCAACGACCGAACAACGGCGATTAATTGCTGGCAATATTAGGCGCACTCTTCAGTCCAGATTGCGCGATGAAGACTCTCGTTCATATATTGACTTAGAGTCTCTTCGTAAGTTTATACTCTCCGAAAACAGTTCTTTACTTGGAATTCTTTCTAAATCTTCTCGGAGAACAGAGAGCCTATTTGATGGTGTCTACGTTAGAAGAAGTCACGCAACAGAATTACTTTCAAGTGAACGAGAGAAACTTACTTCTAATATTTACTCTTTAGAAGAAGATGAGTTCGCCTCAATTGGAACGGTTAATATAACCTTTGAGGTTCGTGGATAATGGCTTGGCCTTTTCTTACACAGCGACTTGGTAACAAATACCCGCTATGGACCAAGCTCAGAAGCGATCCTTCTTCTTATGGTCAGCGTTTATATTCTGTTCCCGCAGAATCTTTGGAGTCAACCCGAGTTGATTTAGTCAAAACCAAAGAACTACTCCGATTACTTTCTATCTGTATTGAGCCAGAGGATCTGTTTTATATTAATTTAGACGCCGCAGATGAATATCCTATCTCCCGGACCAGAGGTAAGCTCTCTATTTCCTATCCGGTTTCAGCTACTGGCACGCTCGGAGCAACAGACTATAGCTTAACCAGAGCAGAATTTATTGAGGATTTGTTTTACTCATTGCCAAATAGACTATCTGTTGATTCAGCAATCTCTACTACAGATTTTGTTTTATGGCAGAGTGCGGCTCCGACTGTTTATAAAACTATATTTAAACCAGAACGACTGCTTATCACTATAGACAATAGTACAAATTATAAGTCTGTAGGATTAGATTCTGAATTCGCTGGGCATTCTGGAGTGTTACTAATTGGAGAAGATGAGAACCATAATAGGTTTGAAGAGTGGATTAGCATTGCAGATGATGGCTGTTTTTTAACCAGAGAGATTTACAATAATCTTATCGAGGTCGTTTGTGATGGTTTCAATGGGAATATAGAAGTTTCTTTAGGTGGAGCAAATAGAGAATACGAGGAAGATCCATTTAGAGTAGCGGTTCTTCCAGAAATGGATGGATGCTTACGCTATACCTTAATTAACAGGGCAGGCGAAAACTATTTAAAAATCTTTACTACCATTTATTCTAATGGCTCAGAATACAGAAGAGACAATGGAGTAGACGAACCAAATGAGGAAATTGTTGCTATACTTCGATTGCTTGATAAAGATGGCCTTCCTTATAACGCCATAGATTTAACCATATCCCCTTATGATACGAGATTATATGTTCTTGGAGCAGATGGAACAATACATATCTACGATCCGGGGCTCTCTGAATTCGTTCCTTCAGAGACTCAGGAGTCCGCACAGACCTATATAGAAATGCTTCCTTTATATAATAGAGTAGCTTTAAACGAAGTGCTTTCCTTTTCTACCTGGTTTAGAATTCTTAGAGCGCCAGTAAGTCGAGTAAGAATTCATTATGTTGCCCCAAATGGGGCCATTGGATATTTGCAGTCAAACTTTACTTGGGCTGGAGTTTCTTATTACTTCAACAACACTGGTAAATTCACCCTGCCAGAGGATTCTTGGACAGATAAGCACTTTGATGTAACCTTCGATCAGCTTGGACAATGGGATTTCTATCTTGAAGTAAGTTTTATTGGACTTGACGGCGAAATCTTTACCAGCACTACTTCTATAATCTGTGAGAAGATAGAAGCGTCCGAATCAATAGATGCTAATATTCTCAACCCGGTTGGAATGTATTTTTCTCACACTGGTAATTTATGTATAACGACGGCCTCTGATATTTATCCAATTACTT
>CAYZVE010000067.1:0-5950 GCA_964481805.1 uncultured archaeon
ACACTAGCTGGGTATACTAAACGCCTTGGGCTTTAGCCCAAGGTAATTTACAAAACCCTTTTAAAAAACTGATTAAAGTTAATTAAACTAATAAAATTAAAATCTAATAATTATAATAGATTTCATGGACATTCAATTATGCAAACCCTTCATGGATGAAGAAACAAAAAAAGAAGTTTTGAAAATTCTTGACAGCGGTTGGTATATCCTAGGGGAAAACACAAAAAAATTCGAAGAAGAATTCGCAAAATATATCGGTGTGAAACATGCAGTTGCAACAAGCTCAGGAACAACTGCAATATTCCTGGTAATGAAAGCATTTGGGATAAAATCCGGTGATGAAGTAATCATACCTTCGTTTACATTCATCTCAACAGGGACAGCTGTTATATCTGCTGGTGGAAAGCTATCTTTTGTAGATATTGATGAAAAAACTTATAATATGGATCCAAGCCTAATAGAAGAGAGAATAACCAAAAAAACAAAGGCAATAATGCCTGTTCATCTCTACGGAAACCCTGTTGATGTCGATAGTATCAAAGAAATTGCTGAAAAACACGATTTAAAATTTATAGAAGACGCATGCCAGGCACATGGAGCAGAATACAAAGGAAAAAAATGCGGGTCATTTGGTGATGCTGCATGTTTTAGTTTCTACCCATCCAAAGTTATGACTGTTGGTGGGGATGGGGGAATGGTTGTTACAAACGATGATAAAATAGCAGAGGCTGTCAGACTTCTGAGAGACCATGGCAGAATTGACAAATATTGCCATAAATATTTGGGTTTCAATATGAGATTCAACGAAATACAAGCAGTTATAGGAAGGCAACAGTTGAAACACTTAGATGATTTTGTCTCTAGTAGGAGAAAAATTGCTGAAAAATACACAAAATTAATGAAAGATGTTGTGATTACGCCAATTGAGAAAGAAAATGTCAAATCATCATATTATGTTTATACAATAAGAACCAAAGAGAGAGACAAATTACAAGCACACCTAAAAGAAAACAATATACCAACAGGCATTTACTACCCAATATCTATCCACGAGCAACCTTGTATAAATTCTAACATCAAATTACCTAAAACAGAAAAGGTTGAAAAGGAAATTTTATCTCTACCAATGCACCCATTTTTAAAGGATGATGAAATTAAGTATATTAGTGAAAAAACCCAAGAATTTTTCAGGTGATTGAATGGATGTTTATATGACTTTTGCACATATCGGCGGATTTTTGTCTTTTCTGCTTTTCATGTGTTTGGGAATAATTGTATTCTGGGAACTGATAATAAAGGGAAGAGAAAAAAGCAAGAAAAAATAAGTGATCTAATGTTTTTGAAGAACAAGGTTGTTTTAGTTACGGGTGCGTCAGGTTTTATTGGTTCCCATATAGTTGACAGATGTTTGAAAGAAGGTGCTGAAAAAGTAATCGGCCTAGATAATTTTGCTTCTGGCTTGAATAAAAATATAATGCATCTTAAAGGAAATGAAAGGTTTGAGATTGTAAATGGGGATGTAAGGGATTTTAAATTGATAAAAAACCTGGTTGAAAAAAGCGATTATGTCTTTCATGAAGCTGCTGCAAAACTTGTTAATTCATTGAAAAATCCGAGATTGGACCTCGAGACAAATATAATTGGGCCGTTCAACATTATGGAAGCAGCCAAGGATAGTGATGTTAGGATTATTCATGCATCAACTGGATCTGTCTTCAGCTCGTCAGACAAACCAATGAAAGAAACCCATGTTAAAGACCCAGTAACTTTCTACGGCATAAGCAAACTCGCTGGGGAGAAGTATTGCCTGCACTTTGCGGAACAGTTTGGTGTGAAAGTTTCTGTTCTAAGGTATTTTCATGTTTATGGTCCAAGACAAGATTATTCTGGGGAAGCGGGTGTTGTGAGTATTTTCCTTTCGAAAACTCTGAAAAAAGAACCTCTGACTGTTTACGGTGGGGAGCAGGTAAGGTGTTTCACTTATGTTGATGATGATGTTGAGGCAAACATGCTACTTGCGAAAAAAAAGGAATCAATCGGACAAGACTACAATGTTGCATCAAAAACAAGAATAACAATAAAAGAATTGGCAGAGAAGATTATAAAAAAATACGGAGGGGGGAGCGAGATAATTTACAAGCCTTATAAATATGGCGAGAGATTGAAACCAATTCCAGACACGACAAAAATTGAAAAATTGGGTTTTTCAGCTAAAACATCATTTGAAGAAGGCCTTGAAAAAACCAAAAAATGGGTAGAAGAAGATTTGAAAAATTAATTTGTTATAAAAAATCAAAATATTTTTTCTGAATTCTCCATAAAAAACAATTAACTATGAGCGGGATTGCCATAATTATATAGCGTAAAGTTTTGATTTGAGATTGCCTTTCGCCTTTAATGTATATAGCCATTCTTGAAACATCTTTAACCCTCATTTTTGCGGCATTTAATCTTGCCAAAAAATCAACATTGTATGCGTATTTGGTCCATGCTTCATCCCAATTTACGGCTTTCAATGCCTTTTTGTTTATGGCTGTATACCCATCGTGCATATCAAAAATGTTCCAATAACCTGTTGCAAATTTCTCAATGCTTGACAGAAGAATATTACCCAGTAATCTTGGGAATGGCATAATTTTAAACGAATCGTTCAAAAACCTATTGCCTTTTGTATAGTCGGCTTCCCCGTTTACAATCGGGTCAAGAAATTTTTCAACTTCTTTCAAATTCATTTGATTGTCCCCGCCAACAACCACAGCAATATCAACATTTTGTTTAATTGACTCTTTGTAACCGGTTACTAATGCTGCACCCAAGCCTTTGTTTTCTCCGTGTTTGATAAGCTTTATTCTTTTGTCTTTCACGCTTTTGATAACTTTTACTGTATTATCAGTAGAACCGTCATCAATAACAATTATCTTATCAATGCATTTTGGAACTTTGCTTATTGTCTGCTTGATTAATTTTTGTTCATTATATGCTGGCACAACCAGCGATACTTTATGGTTTTTATACATTTAATCAACAATATTAATTCTATTAATGATTATAAATTGAAGGCGAATTTTTTGTCAAATTACAACTCATTTTTAAAATTCTGGGGATTAGAATATAAAAAAATTTATGAGCAGAAAATTATAAACAACAAAAAGAGACCAATTGGCCCTCAATTTGCTAGTATAATTTTAAGCGATGAAATAAGGCCAGAATGGATTGAAAAAAATGAAAAAATCCCAATATTTTTCCCGAATATTTATGAGAATGTTTCCAAAGGAAAAATTTTAGTAGAATTTTTTATTAATGAAAAAAGAATGCCGGCAGTTGTTCTAGAAGAAGATAAAATTATTTTTAATTTTGATCCCGAAGAAACGGTTCGATTCTTGATGCTTGAAAAATATTTTATTAGAAGTAGACCATTTTTCACGAAACTGCCAATTCACCCTCATTATTTACCTGGTGTTCTAAGAACAGCAATAAACAATGCATTGTTTTTTGTAAAGAAAAAAGAAAAAGTAGAATTCCCATCTTGGCCGATTGAAAAGTCGATTGAAACTATAAGATGGATTTTTCTAAGATGCTTTGAAATAATGAATAGTAAAAAAATCAAACCAAAATTTTGGCCTAAAAATAAAAAATACGCTATAGCATTAACACATGATGTTGAGACAGGTGAAGGTTTTAAAAGGATAAAAATGCTGTCTGACCCAGAAGAAAAACACGGTTTATTTTCATGCTGGAATTTTTTGAGCAATCATTACAGGATGGATTATCATAAAATTGACGAATTGATTAAAAATGGACATGAAATTGGCTCTCATGGGTTTAATCATGATGGAAAATTGCCGTTCTTGAATAAGGAAAAAATGGAAATAAGATTAGACAATTGTTCTGGTCTTATTAAAAAATATAATATCAAGGGATTCAGGTCGCCCTTTCTCCTGAGAACAGATGAAATGTTTGATGCTATTTCTAAAAGATTTTTTTATGATTCATCTATACCAGATACAGAAAGAGAATCACAGGTCGGCATGTTCAATGGATGTTGCACTATTTTTCCGTTTATGATCAATGGAATGGTTGAATTGCCTATAACCTTACCGCAGGATTCAAGGCTTTTGTCAACCGGATTCAAAGGCGAAAAAATACTTGATTTATGGATGAAAAAATTGGAGTGGATTAAAGCTGTAGGTGGGGTTGCAGTTCTGAATACACACCCAGAAAAACATTTAAGCGGTAACAAAAAAATGTCTGAAGTTTATGAAAAGTTTCTTAAAAAAATTTCAATAGATGATGATGCATGGATTGCAAAACCATATGAAATTGCCGAATGGTGGAAACAAAGATAGTTTTATTTGTAATCATTCAATTTATTCGTAAGTGATATTTATGAAAGTTTTACTGATAAATCCACCATCCCTCAAAGGGGACATTTACATGAAAGAAATAGGGAGATGCGGAACAAAGACTGTTGCAAATGAGGTTTGGCCACAGACGGGTTTGGCATGCTTAGCAGCTGTTCTAGAAAAAGATAGTCATGATGTGAAGATAATCGATGCAATGGCAGAAAATATATTATTTAATGAAATGCTTATCGGAATAAAAAAATTTAACCCAGAATTAATTGTAATGAATACATCAACACCAACTTTTACAAATGATGCAGCAATTTGTGATTTGATAAAAAAGGAAATTAAAACAAAAATCGGTTTTGTCGGGACTCATGTTTCAGTCCTTCCCGAAAGGTCAATGAAAAAATCCAATGCAGATTTTTTGATTATTGGAGAGGCTGAATATACCTTAAAAGAACTAGCCAATAATTTGCCTTTTGATAAGATAAAAGGAATCTGTTACAGAGAAGATACTGAAACAAAATTCAATCAATCAAGGCCATTAATTCATGATTTAGACGAATTGCCATTTCCTTCAAGGCATTTGTTGCCGAATGATAAATATACAATGCCATTTACATCAGGCAAGCCGTTTGCAACTATAATTCCATCGAGAGGATGCCCTTACAAATGTATATTTTGCAGATCAGGGAGTGTCTGGGGAAAATATGCAAGAATGCGCTCCCCTGAAAATGTTTTCAACGAGATGAAAAAAGTCAAAGAAATGGGAATAGATTATATTACATTCATGGCAGACACATTTACAATAAACAAAAAATGGACTTTGAGATTGTGTGAACTAATAATTGAAAATAAATTGAAAGTCAGTTGGCTGTGCAATAGCCGGGTTGATACTATAGACGAGGATATGTTGAGATCAATGAAAAAAGCTGGCTGTATTTTGATATCATATGGCATAGAATCTGGGGATCAAGAAATACTTGATTTATCAGAAAAGGGGATAACAATACAACAATCCAAACGAGCAGTTGAATTAACGAAAAAGATTGGAATATCAATGGTTGGCTATTATATTATTGGTTTGCCAGGAGAAACATGGAGAACAATAAAAAAAACGATCGATTTTTCCAGAGAATTAGACACTGATTATGTTGAATTTCATATAGCAACTCCATTTCCAGGAACAAAATTCTACGAATTAGCGAAGAGTAAAGGCTGGCTATTAAGTGAAGATTGGGAAGATTTTGAAGAAAAAGATTCGAGTGTTTTATGCACGGACAAATTGTCCTCCGAGGATTTGATTAGGGCAAAAAAAATAGCAATGAGGTCATTTTATTTCAGGCCTTTGAAAATTTTGAAATATATGAAAAAAATAAAGAATTTTTCAGATTTTAAATCTAAATTATCAGCTGGAGCAAAATTATTGGTGTCATTCTAATGCAGAAAAAAGGGGTTTATGACTTAGATTATTACCAGAAGAGAAAGAGCAACAAATCATTTGCATATCGATTGAAAAGAAGAACTGATGAAGTCTTAAATTCAATTTTGAAATTTAAAGGAAAAAATATCGAAAGGCTTTTGGATGCTGGAACTGCTGATGG
>CAYZVE010000068.1:0-5929 GCA_964481805.1 uncultured archaeon
GAGTTTGTCATTTTTGAATCAGTTAGAATTTACTGGACATTCGGAGATACTGTATGTAATATTAAACTTAAAAAAACTGAATACTAATTTATTCCTTTCCCTTAATTTTCCCTCTCAATCCCCCCCTCAAAAACCACCACAAACAGGGGATTAAATTATTGTAAAAACCCGAGAAAACCACCACGAAAAACCACACTTCACTACTATAAAACTTTCAACATATAAGATCCATCCAATTCATAACCCAACTTTCTATAATATTCTTTAACCCCAACCCCGGAAATAACAACCATTTTTTTCATTTTGAATTCTTCTTTAGCAATTTTTTCAGCTTCTCCCAATAATTTTTTACCAAATCCTCTGTGTTGCCATGCACCTTCTTTTTTCTCGCCGATATTAACAGCAGATCCATATACATGCAACTCTCGAATAATTCCTGTTTTATCATTGATTTCTTTTAAGAATGGTTTATTAGGAATTCTTAACCGAATGAATCCAAAAATAACATCGTTTTCAACATCCTCAAAACTTAGAAATATTTCTTTACCATCAGAAGCATCATAATCCATTCGAAGAAGTTTGATTTTATCCATGACTACATCTTTCTTCAATTTATGCCCAACTTCTCTATACCTTATTTCTTGAATTCTCAGTTTATTTTTTTCACATTCTTTCTCAACAAGTTCACGGAGATTACTTTTCATAACCCCATCAGTAATTTTATCATTAGGAATATCTCTTTGTACTCTAATGATTCTGCAGTATTTGGGAATATATTTCATCGCCTTTGAAATGAGTTTAACCCCTTTTTCTGTATTTAGAGGTTTATATTCCCCTTTTTCCCAAAGGTCATACAATTCAGTACCAGCAATAACAAGAGCTGGATAGATTTTCAAGGAATCTGGCTTGAACTTAGAATCAGAGAAGATAAGTTTGAATTGCTCTAAATCTTTTTTAAAATTCACAAATAAACCAGGCATAAGATGATATGTCACTTTGAGTCCGCTGTCTTTAGCTAGTTTAGTAGCTTTAACTATAGAATCAATTCCATGGCCACGTTTTATCTTTTCTAAAATGTCTGGATAAACAGACTGTACCCCAATTTCAACCCTTGTAACACCCAATTTAAGCATTTGACCTATATGCTCTTCATAGCAGTAGTCTGCTCTGGTTTCAATTGTTATCCCTACACACCTGTGTTTAGCAGATTCATTCAACTTTTGAGCCTCTATTAAGGTTTTACTTTCTTTTCCGTTAAGAGCATCGAATATTCGTCTAACAAACCAGTTCTGGTAGTCATTTTCTAATGCTAAGAATGTCCCTCCAATGATTATTACTTCTATCTTGTCCGAAGAATGTCCTGTTAACCTATATTGATTTAATCTGTCTTTAGTCTGTAAAAATGGATCATAATTGTTTCTTATCCCTCGCTGAATAGCAGGTTCCATACCTGTATAACTAGAGGGTACATTAACCCCCTTTGGACAATAAATACACTTACCCCATATACATGGCTCTGGTTTTGCTACTACTGTTATTACGGAGACTCCTGAAATTGATCTAGAAGGCTTGGTTTGAAGGTATTTTTGGAGTTTTTTCCTCTCTCTCCCATTGCAAAATTTTAGAATTTCAACTTTGCTAGGAATATCTCTTATATTATGGCTCTTAACAACTTTTTTAGAGATTTTATCTATTATTTTCTCGTCTAAAGGCTCTAAAATCATCAATTCATCAATTATTTCTCTTTTTACAGTTTTATTTACCATTTCATTTCCTCAAATCTTTCTTTTGATAGTAGTAACACTTATATACTAGTACTACCATATAGTAATAGATTTTTATGAATGGGCAAGCATTCCATCAACTTAGATTTTACCAAGAACAATTATTCGAAACTAAGAATAAATTATTTAGTTGTAAAAACGTCAAACAGCTTAAATTCTTACAAGACAGAATCCGATTTTTAATGTCTCAGATTGATTCAATTCAAACTCAAAGAGCCCGTTAACATAGTACACCCCCAAGTACTTGACAGGTTTTACATATTTTTTTACTGGCGGGCTCTTCGCATTTTTCGCACAGCATTATTTTCTCATTGAATTGTTTCTCAAGATAAGGTTTGAGCCTGATTGCGCTTTCTAGCAAACTGTGCTTGATGCCAGGAGAATTTTTTTCTAAAACATTTAGATATTCTATTGTATCTCCTCTTAACGTATTGAATTTCCTGAAAGGGCATTTTTGGGAAGAATGTTTTATTTTGTTAATTTTTGCAAACAATACTATTTCATCTTCTGGTATGTTAATCAATGGCTTGATTCGAGGAACAAATTTTGGATTTTTAGTGGTTGACATAGCCCCAATTCTTACCAATCTCTTTATATCCCCTTTTAGCATGCTCATCAGAATGGTTTGGCATTCATCATCGAGATTATGCCCTGTAGCAACTTTTTTGCAGCCAAGTTCCCTGGTTTTTTTATTGATAATATACCTTCTTAATACCCCACATATTGTACAGTAGCTATATTTAGGGTTTTTTTTAATCAGTTCTTTGACATTCTTGCCAAACTCTTTTTTAAATGAAAATATGTAGTGCTTCACATCAAGTTTTTTGCATAATTGGCTCGCAAAAGTGGCATCGTATTCAGTCACACAACCAAAACCTTGGTCTATTGTTATTCCTATTATTTCAATATTCGGATTATTTTTGAAAATTTTTTTCAATAAATAAAGTGTGGTTGAGCTGTCTTTGCCACCCGACAATGCTACTGCTATCTTATCTTTTTTATCAATTAAGTTATTTTCTCGGATAATTTTTCTTGCCCTCTTTTCTATACTTTTAGTGAAATGATCTTTACAATAATAATATCCTTCATTTTTTCGAAAGTAGATTGATTCTTGATTGCAAAATGAGCATTTCATTAAAATACACCTCGACGATGAAGGAATTCAACTACATTTTTCGAGTTAAGTGAAAGAAGCATTTTTTTACATTCCAGATAACTATACCAACCTATGTATTTGACTTCATTTCCCGATTTTGGTTTTCCCAGAAGTTTCGCTTTAAAATTAAATATTTTATAAGTTTTGTTTTCAACAGTCTTGGAGTAGGTTTTTATGAGATCATAAAGTTCTACATCCGAACATATTTCTTCTTTTGATTCTCTCCTAGCAGCTTCTCTTAACGTTTCTCCTACCTCTAATTTACCTTCTGGGGTCTTGTATTCGTTTTCATCATCAAGCACTAATAGTATTTTTTTCTTTTCTATTATTATTGGTCCTGCAACATGTACTATTTTCATTTAGTCACCCAAAACCATATTCCACCGTGTTTATCTTTACTGATTTTTTCTATTTTTAAATTCAATTGTTTCAGTTCACCTTTCATTTCATTTTTGGTGTATAAATGGTATAATCTCTTATGAATCATTCCGTGATAATTCCAGTCGACATAAACATTTGAATATCCTCCGAAAAAGTAACCCTTGATTAGTTTCCATAAAAATTTTAATTGCCAACGGTTCCATATACTTAATATCATTCTGAAATCTTTTTTTCCAATTCTTTTGGTTTCTTTCAGGGAATTTAATCTTTCTTCTTTTGTTCTTAAGTGAGAGATAGTTGATGTGTAAATAATTGCCGAAGCAATATTATTTTTTAATGGTAATTGCGTAACTTCTCCTAAAATGAGATTTACTTTTATTCCTTTCTTTTTAGTGTATTTTTTTGCTTCTCTGATCATCCCTTTTGAAAAATCCAACCCAACGCACGCATTATTTGTAAATGGGAGAAGATTTCTGCAATTACCACAACCTATATCTATAACCAAACCTTTGTTTGCAATTTTTGAAAATTCTTCTACTTCTGGATAAGGCCTATTCCTAAAATTATTCCATGAATCTGCTAATGTGTCCCAAGTTTTTTGAAGGTCTTTATCCAAAATTTTCACCTCCATTTAACATGGTCTTTATCCCCTATTAATCCCCCGCTTAATATCCTGAATTTTTTCTTGGTTTCCCAAATGCTTTTCAGTTCATCAAAATTCTTGTCAGGATTTATCATAAGTCTGGCTAACCCATCAATTTCTTCAAAATCTTTTTCTTTTAGATTTTTGAATTTGCTGATCCTGCTGTAGTTCGGCCCATGAAAATATATAATCTCGTTATTCATCAAGCTATGAAAATCATAGAAAATTGTCCATGAGATTGGCATCAAACCCTTTGCTCCGCAGGCGTTGACAAAATTGTTTTCATCTAATTTTCCTTCTCTTACTCCAAGCCATACATTAGCAGCCCAATCAAATTTATCTTTTGGAACATCAAATGGATCAAAACCTATATTTTCAAGAGAACCATCAATGTCGATTGTAACCCATTTTTTCCCGTTCCAATACTGATTTATCCAGTGGTCATGGCTTCCTTTAAAACTAGGAAAATATGAAGCGAAACCTGACCTGACTCTGCATGGGATGCTTTTAGTTTTTAAAATTGATGCCATCAGGACAGAAACATACCTGCAAGTTATAACTATTTTATTTTCAACTACACGGTTTAAAGTAAAACCTTTTTTGTCCAACCTCAACAACTCTGAAATCATTGCAGAGGCTGTTGGCAAACAATCATCTTCGCACCTTAATCTCCACCATGGAAATTTATTCATATCACCATATTTTAAATCACTGTTAGAATCAATATTGCCATTTTTGAGAGTGACTCTATGAATGATTTGTTTTCTTACTAATAATCCTATTTTCCTTATATCATCAGGAAATTTTTTGAGGAGCTGCTTATAACACCCCGGATTAGTAAACATACTGAATTGAAGATAATGTTTCAGAATATTTTTATCTATAATAAATCACCTTTAAAATAGTCCCGGCAGGATTCGAACCTGCGTCTTGGGCTCCAAAGGCCCCCATCCTTTTATGTGGAAATATCCAGACCACTAGATTCCGCGAGATTTAACTCTCTACGGGACTTTCGGGACTTTAAATAACAAATAGGAATAAGAAGAATTAAAATTTAAGTATTTCTTCCTTCTAACCTTTTCAGAGATTTTTCCTTTTTTTCTCTTACTTGTCTTTCTAGGTTTGATTCAACTTCATCTACCAATGATAATATATTCCAACCATTTTTTTCTACTCGGAAATCTCCTTCTGTTGTATTAAGTGACATAATCAGTTCATGCAGATCTTTTCCCCCATCTTTTTTAAATGTGTCAGCAACTAGTTTAAATTCTTGAATAGTTTCATTTCCAAACATCTTTTTGTATTTATTAGCTAACGGAAATATTTTTCTTTTAACTTCTTCTATTGTTTCATCATCAAAATTATCAAATCCCACTAAATCGACTGTTTTCATTAACACACCTCAAATTATACTTAACTTTCTTAACATTTATTTTCGAAAATATTTAGAGATTACTATGTTTGATCAAAATGTACTCACAAATTATCTTAATAATTATAAGGCATGGTATAAAATTCATGAAAAAGAATCGACAGTGCACACCGCAGATGCTGCTGCCAAAACAGGGATACCACTTGAAAGAATAACTAAGTCACTTGTTTGTTTAGTTGATGATTATGCTATTATTTCTATTGTTCTTGGAAATTACAGGCTTGACTTGAAAAAAGTTGAAAAAATAGTCGGAAAAAAAGTAAAACTCTGCCCATTTAGTGAAGCACATAAATATAGTGGTTATGATCCTGGGGCTACGCCACCCTGTTGTTATGAAAATATCAAAAGAGTAATTATTGACAGAAAAGTCCTTAAATTGGAAACTACTTTCGGTGGTGGCGGGACGAATAAATCATTACTCGAAATTAAACCAAAGGATATTGTTGAGTTGAATAACGCTTTGGTTGAGGATATAACGTAATTCCGACTGTGGGACAAAATTAATTCAATCTTTTAATATAACCAAGTAAACC
>CAYZVE010000069.1:0-5827 GCA_964481805.1 uncultured archaeon
ATAAAGAGTACTGTAGTATATCCAACCCCCCAAAACTTGTAGTTTTTATAGAATACACTATTTTACCAGATTAAGATTTCTGTTGGTGGCAATCCAAAATTCATATAGCCTTTAGCTATACACCCCGAAAAATACAATCTTGTATAATTACTTGACATTAATATACTTCTTTTGACTGAAGTAGATAGTGAATAAAATCCTTGGGCATTAGGTAATTTTTCATTGCCGTCTATTAAAACTATATCAGTATAACTGATAATTTTGTTATCACTTGTAGAAATAGCTACCTGAAATTTGATAGTATTTTTTACTTTTGATTTCAAAATAATTGTAGAAGCATTTTTTATTAACCATAATCCAGGCACAACTTTAGTTACATAGTACTGTATCTTATCACTATTTTGACGTGTAGGCGATAAAACATCTACATCGTCTTTGCTAAAAATTAAACTATATTGTAGCACATTATAATTATCTAAATCGTATTCAAAATAGTTTATAAAATCATTACTAACAAATTGTCTATTTAAATTCTGTTCATATTTAAAATCAAATTTTATATCAGGAGATGCTATGAAAAACGATTTATTCAAAATATCCCCACTATCGAATTTTTTATTACTATAAACATAGATTATATTATTAACAGTTTCTTTGGGGTTATCAATAAGTTTAGTTTTAAGATTCTCCCATATTAAATCATTCATATCTGAATATATACCATAAAAATTATGAGTATATTTATCTGTTTTTATACAATCACTACAATCAAATGCTAAAATACTTTTATTTGTATTTATATTAGAAAGAAATAAACAATTTTTTAAGACATCTATTTTTATATCCCATATTGGAGTTTTATTTAATCTTATCAATCTAGCTACATTCATATTTTTCTCCTTTTATAAAAATATTACCATCTGCACAAACTACCACAATCACAATCGCAACTACTAAAACAACTACTAAAACAAGGCCCACCTGCGCCTGAACTAGGCACAACCCATGTTTGATAAGCAGGTATTATTATCCCTCCATCATTATCTAATCGAAATACTTCTATCTCCAAATTCGTTCCAACAATTTCACCCGCTGAGTCTAGATAATTACCAGACAAATCTTTGAAAGATATCGCAAGAGGCGAACGTGTTTCAATGTATTGTTTAATCTCAAACCAATGCTTATCGTCAACCATATCTGCATTTACACCGCCAACATCAGGATTATGCCCCCAAGGAATAAATCCTAAGGAGCCTCCATACAATTTACCTCCTTGCGTATCAGATGTAACAGGTATTGTTTTAGTATTTGCTACAGGCAATATAGCAGAGTCATAGCCATCTAAAAGATCTGCATCAATTCCTCCACCTGTGCCATTTTTAACTCCATGAACAAGATCGCCGGATAATAAATTTAAAGCAGCATGTCCAGCTATGCCATACAAAGTTTTATCAGGGATATCTGTCCATAATACTTCTCCTGATATAGCTTTTATCATATATCTTATTTTAGCAAGATTATCAGCTATTACAAAACTAAGAGCATTTGCAGGATCTAAAGTGGTAACATCATCTGTAGCTTGTACCATATTTAGAGGATAAACTGAACCCCATACACGTATATCTTCTAACTGTGATAGTGTGTTCGAAATATTACTCCATTCAACTTGACAAACTATAAAAACATTTATAGGTTTTGTTGTAGTTTTATATAATAACCCATCACCAGCCACATATACATAATAAGTTCCTGAATCACTACCTGCAAAATCTATTTGGCTTGCAGCTAAAGTATTTAGTACAATACCACTAGTAAATAATACATCATTAGCATCTAGTGGATTAATTTTTATCATAGTAGATTGAAAAATCTGAGGTTGTAATGATGTACTACCGGGAATGCCTATAATACCAGCAGAATGTAATTTTATTTGATGCTTCTGCACATCTTGAATTTCTCCAGGCTCAAAATCATCTAATGTTTGCCCATGTGCATTTGATGGTGATGCCGTTCCAGTACCCATCATAGAACGGTGCCAATTATCATTTGCAGTTCCTAGAGCAAGCTCATATTGACCTAATATATTTAATACTTCAAAAGATTCCAAAGTATCATTAATAGGTAAAAAAGCAGCAGAAATAATGACTCGAATATAAGATGTGCCTAATGAATTAAATAATTTATATATACCATCAATGCCTATACTTATAGGTTGCCCATATGAACTTTCTAATGGTGCGTTCCAAGATAAGGTCTTGTTTGCTGCACTCCAAGACAATATCCCAGTACCTGCAGAAGTATTATTACTAACTGTTTTTATTTTTACTCCTGTTATAGAAATAGGTTGAGTTTTTGTAAACATTATAGTATTTGGTACAACAATAGCACGGAATATATCTGATGCCCTTACAAATCCACCACTCCCTATAACAATTGCTAATAAACAGTAGAAATCTTTATTTACAAGATTTAACCAATCTGCTTCAGAAAATACTTTAATTTCGCATGTATGAGTAACTCTAGTAGGAGAAACTTCTCCAGTAACTACATTAGGCAAGTTATCGACTTCACTCTCAGTTATTTTTGCTGATACATAAGTTTTACCCCCTAATGAATTTGATACAACAACACCATGAACATCTGTATTTATTGATAAATATTCACCAGAATATGTATATCCTACACCAGCTAAAACCATAACTTGATTAGGATTTAATGTATCTGGTAATACAGATAACCCCTTTACAGGGCCTGTTACACCAAGTGTAGTAACTATCTTTTTGATAGCTTCTATTTTTGTTTCTTCTGTATAAATTAAATGCTCACTATGAACCTCAGTGGCTTCCGGATATTTAGACCGATCCATATTATACCCCCTTTTTTAATAATCCTTTTCGGCTTTTATAACTAGACTTTTTATTCTAATACTATCTTGTGTAATAGGTTTTCTTATAATAACTTTTATTTGATAAATCAACTTAGGTTCAATTATAGTGTTAAATTCAGTTTGTATCCAATCAGACCAATCAACGTCTGATTTTGATCTATAATACACTTCAATGCCAGACATATCTACAAAATCTTTTTTCACATCATAAGTAAATAAATAAACTCCTGGTTTGTAAACATTCGAATCTATACGAATTGTATTGCTATTTATATAAGACCAATTAACTATAATATTATCTTTTTCATATTTTAATAGACCTTTCGATAAATTATATGAAGTATAATTTAGTGCACATTGATAATTTTTATCAAAAATAATTTTTTGAGTAATACTTTGTGTATTCTTTGTATAATCGAATACATTTCTATATACAAACCCATCTATTATAATATCATAAACAGAATCTAACACACCGACTTGAATTTGATCTGTTATAGTATATTTTAACTGTTCATATGTAAATAAAAATATATCAGTTGGTAATATTGGTGTAATGACTTGGATAGAATGATCTGTTAACCATGACCATTCATCTTGAGTAAGAACAATACCATTTTTTATCAGCATGCCATATTCTTGTGTTGCCAATGTTGGTAGTTTAGCAACTGTTGCGTTTATCCAAACAGGCATAGTTGTAATAACGACATCGTCAGTTAATTCAATAGAATCAGAATCTGAATTGTAATACATACCAGAAAACGTACAATTAGATAGTGTTGAACCCCAAAAACCGTAAACATGAGTTACATCACTGGCATAAAAAGGTCTAAGGGAAAGTGGTATAATATTATCTAGTGCTTTTTGTAATGTTATATTATTTAACATATTTAATTCCCATATGATAATAATGCAATAGAACGTCTACTCATCCATTCACTAATTGAATATGGAAAAGTTTGACGCCAAGTATCTTTAGCTATCCTACTCTCAGCGATATATACATCTGCTGAACTAGGCAAAAGAATATCTACTTTTGCATATTTTGGTGCAAGCCCGTTAACGTAAACCTCTGCTTGGGCATATACATCAGCATTTAAAGATAATGTATTTGATGAAATCCAATTCACTCCATCTATCGATAAACTTATAATAATTTGTGCTGATGTACTAGGCCTTATCCAACTGTCAAATACCCAAAAACCATATTGATTTTCTTTATGTTGCAAATTAATATAAACAGTCGCACTCTGTCCTGTATATAAAACATTCTGCATTCCAATATCATCTGTTTCTGTACAAATATAAGTACTAATAATCCCATCTTCTGTATAAAAATTAGAAATTAAATTTCTATCAGGAATAAAATTACCTATCTTTCTCAATGAAATAGGAATATTTTCTATAGCTGCGCCGATTTGTCTTAACCCTTTCAACATGCTACCCCAATAAAAAAGGCTTTGGGATACTTCTTCTAACTTGTATTTATTTGCAAGATCTACTCCAAGTAATGATTCAAAAGGACTATAATTATCGGTATTTAACAAAGAATTTTTTAACCACACAGCATACTCATTATCTAACATACTAGATAAAGTATCAGCTACCCCACTATGTAATGTCGCAAGATTTGTTGTAGTTATTATAAATTCACGCCATAAAGTTTCCCCTTCATATCTAAACCTTATTTTATTCTCACCAATCATCAAATTTAGATTAACTTCGAGAATACCAGAAGAGTCTGTATAAAAAGTATACAAGGTAGAATTTACATCGACATAAATTCTTTTACCTGTTTCCATAGTATCAAATTGTATTTTATAAGAAGTAGATTTATATGGTATAGAACCTAGTGTATAAAAATCGCCTTTAGGAATCTGATTCTGTAATTCGTCATATACTATTGCTTTTTCCATAGAGTCTCCTCAAGGATATATACGTATGTATTTAAATCTTTGTAAATGAGTTTACCATCTTGATATCCGTCTGGTATTATATATTCACCTTTTTTCTTTACGATATAATCACCGTTATATTCAGCTCGCGCCCATAAAGTTTTACTATTACGAATTAAAATAGGTTGTATATATTCTTGTGAACCAGCATCAGGTTCATAATTATTTAATGTATATGTTAATAATATAGGGGTCATTTCTGGATATATTACAACACTAACAGGAGATGTATATTCACCAGGTTCGGGAATAAATTTTAACTTCGTCGGTATAATGCTTATTACACAATTAAAATATTCTTCAAGAACACTTTCTAAAAATGTACTCGTTACAAACCATGATTCTGTGCATAATTGAACATTTGTTGACTGTTGAATCCATTTATAGAATGGGTACTCAACACTAATACTAGCTTTAATATATTCTCGAATAACGGATTCTACATCAATACTAGATTTAATATATTCTCGAATAACGAGTTCTACACTAATACTAGATTTAATATATTCTCGAATAACGGATTCTACATCAAATTCTGTTAAAGCATACTGCTCACCTAATTCTTCTACATTAACACTTGATCTAATATATTCATACTCTGGTGATTTAACAGTAGTAGATGATCCGAAATACTCACCTACATAATATTGTACATCAACTGACTGTTGTAACCATTCTATTACAGCAGGATCCGATACATTTGTTGACTGTTGAATCCATTTATAAAGAGGAGATTCTATTTCTTGACTTAGTTGTAACCAATATTCTTCATCAGCTTCCTCTAAAATTTGTACTAAAACAATTCTTACTGCGTTGGTATAAGCCATAACTATACCTTAACACACTTTTTAGTTGCCTTCTTTGCTTCTTTCATCTATACGGCTCGGAGACCCCCTGTTTTAGCTGGGGGAGGAGAGCCGTCCTCCTTTCTATAAGCAACGTTTTTGCTCTTTCTAAAAGAGAAATGTCTTTTACTTCTGCATTT
>CAYZVE010000070.1:0-5774 GCA_964481805.1 uncultured archaeon
TTTCGCGCCAGTCTTAGTAGTGGCTTCCTTAACGCCAGATATAACGGCGCAAATAGTTACCTCCTCTCCAGAGAACACAGAATTTAACTTATTACATTCTGAGCCAATGATTTTTGATGGATGATGATCTATATAGCACCCAATGTATTCGCATTGAGCAATAATCTCTGGAAGCGTTATGCATACTCTGCTTCCTTTAATCAGCTCTGGCATGACTGGTTGCTCTTTTTCTTTTAGAGCTGGTTTTCGGTTCAAACTCATGGCTTCATACACTAACAGTTTATCTTCTATACTGTCAATCTCTGATTGAAGTTCTGGTGTAGGATTTTTCTTTAGTTGCTTCTCTAACTTTTTTAGTTCTTTAACAAGCCCAGCCTTCTCTCCAAGCAGCTGAGTCTTTTCAGCGTTTTCCTTTTCTCGGATTTTTATTTCAATTAGCCGTTCCTGATATTCAGGAACCCCACGGACATAATCGAAAAGGGCTTCTGTAGAGTTATAAAGTGACAATCTATTATAGCCAAGTTTATCAAAGGCTCCAGCAAGCACTAAAGATTTAAAAGATCCTGTATTAAATTTGGAAAGATTAACCCTATTCAAGAAATCAAATATGTCTTCAAACGACTTATTACCACGGGCTTTTATAACTTGCTTGGCAGCAGTTTTACCAATACCCTGGATAGCATTAAATCCAAAATAGATTTCATCGTTTTGAATTGAGAAGTCATCACTTGACTTGTTTACGTATGGTGGATGAATCTCAATACCTAGCAAACGACCCTCTCTAATATAGTCAGGGGCTTTAACTGCCCAGTCTTTAGGCTGCATAGTCTTAGAACGAACAGTCATAAGAGCACAGAAGAATTCAATAGTATAATGAGCCTTTAGATAGGCGAGGACGTAAGAAAGGTAGGAATAAGCACAGTTTTGTTATCGCAGGGGCTCTTTATCCTCTGCTTCTGCATTTTCATTTTTAAGTTATGTATGCAGCTCAGACTATCTCATCAGGCAAATTATTATTTACCTGCTCCGCGCTCGTGGTCCTTCATAATCTCAAAGAGATTGTATGGACTAGTCGTTGAACCTTCCAAGAGATTGCTCTCAAGGCTTGGCTGCTGATTGTCCTCTTCAGGGTTTTCCAGCAGTTCACGGAGTTTTTCATTATCTTGAGATAATGGCGCTATATTATTAATCAGTAAATATTTTTCAGGATATTTTGCAAGATGTTCTTTGAGTTTTAAATACTTACGTTGTATTGCAAAAGGATATGGGTAGATAACAGAATCAAGAATAGCAATGTTCCCTGCATCTCCTGAGATTATTCCTTTGTTAAGGGTTCATCTCGTTATATATATTTACTGATTATATATTCAATTAACGCTATGACTTTTGTTAAATAAATAACTTGCACATCCTAATAACATTTCCCATAAATAATCTGCCTCTTCTTTTCTGATTTTCCCATAGGTTGATAACCGTTCTTTAAAGTCAGGCTCAACCTTTTTCATTTCTTCAGTTTTTTTCTTACTTATTAAACGACGAATATGGTCTCCGGCTACCAAATCGTAGCCACCAAATTCTTTGCATAAGCTTTGAATTTGTTCTTGGTAAACCAATACTCCACGAGTATCTTTCCATAATTCCTGAATGCTTTGAGGAATATGAGGATCTGGTTCGCGTCTCCAATATTGCTCGTCCATGCCAGCTTGTCTTGGTCCTGGTCGGATCAGTGATGTAATATCTGAAATTTCTGCAACAGAATGCGGTTCAGTTTTTCGAATTAGATCCCAGGTCACTCCTGAAGTTTCTAATTGGAAGATACCGGATAACATCCCTGAGTTAATGATCTTATAGGCTTCAGCATCTCCATCTTCAATTCCATAAATATTTATATCAATATTATGTCTTTCTTTAATAAGGTATAAGCATTCGGCAGCAATTGACAGGTTATCAATTACTAAAAGATCCAATTTTAATGCGCCATTAGCCTCGACATCTGACATATCAAACTGACTAACCCAGGTCTTTTCGTGATGGACTTTGCCAAATTCATCTTTCCACTCTGATTCTTTAAGAGATACTGGAATTACTTCAGTAATTGGTGTATCCATTATAATCATTCCAGCAGCATGTATGCTTGAAGTGGCTGCCATATTCTCGAATGCTTGAGCAACTTCATATAACTCTTTATATTTGTGTTCAGTAGCAAGCTCTGGCCAGACTTCAACTACTTCTTCTAGAGTAGGTTCTTTCCCAAACTTTGCTTTAGGGACCTTCCTTAAGATCTCTGCTTGCTCTTGATCAGATTTTTGAGTTACAGAACAGTATCTTCTAATAATTGAGCGAGGCTTGAAGGTTCCATAAGTTCCAATTTGGGAAGTGCATTCTCTTCCATATTTGTTAATAATCCAGTCAAAGATTTCTTTTCTTCTTTCTGGAATTCCATCCAGATCTATATCTGGACTTGAGCCTCCAGTTACATCACTACGAGCTTTTGTTTTATCAAATTCATCAGTTAATCCAGTAATATATAAAATAATACTGTTATGTGGGTTTGGTAACTTGCATTGAGTGGTCTGTCTTGTTGATAATACTTTTAGTATGAGATTGAGGTCTTCTTCAGAAATCTTTATTTCTTCAAACTCCAGAAAATCTGGATCCACTTCCTCAACCCTCTTGTTAATATAAAATTCTCTAAGATTCATCTTCTTCCTTGAGGTTTAATTATGGCTGTAGCATACAAGGTGCCCACCCAGATTCCTGGATCAGAACGTCAGTCTTTGATTACTGGCATTATTACTGGCGATCAAATAGATATTAAGAATGTGCTAAGTCGACCAGCAAAAGGCTTTAAAATTATAACAAATCTTGCAGCTGACTCAATCACATATCGTTTGAATAACAAAATAGAAATAATTAAAACTGGTACTTATAAGGGCACAGTAAAAGCCTCTGCATTAGAGACTGTTACCTATTGGTCCAGTGATTTTGGTGTTTCTCAATATACAGAAACTGGCTCCCTCGTTTATGATTCTATGCCTGGTCTAGAAATTTCTTCTATTGAATTTGTCACTGTAACCTCTGGTGCTCCAATTCAAATGGTGGTGTGGTAATGACTGGTCCAACTTCTTCCGGTTTAATTACTGCAACAAGTTTACCCTTACCGACTGGAGCGGCATTAAATACCTCTGTTGATGGTGTTGAAGAAAAGCTGGATGCTTTACATGCCGATATTGATCAAGTAGAAGCGAAATTAGATTCTCTTGTCACCAGTTTAACTGCCGCAGGACATACTGGTACAAAACTAATAGCGATAGAGGCACTTTTAGCCACCGGTGCAACAATTACAGCTATTCAGCAGATTACCTCTGAAATTCAAGCGATGCGAGGGCAGACACCAGTGCCCTTTGCTTGGGTTGGTCTCGGTGCTGTACAATTTGATATTGGGCCAGCACTAACAACAGACGCTAAATATGAAGTTACCAAAGTTCAATGGGACGCAAACGATGATGCTGCTGGGACTACTGACGTTCAGCTTTCGATTGGCTATGCAACAGGCTATATGCCAGGTGCCTCACAATATGAGCTTTATGGTTCTACAACATTGACCTTTGTGGCTCATGTTATTGGAACAAGCAATCTTTATAATACCGGAAGCGCGTTTGTAGCAGATGGAACGGGTAAGCTTTATGGAGTTGCTACACCAACCGGTGGAGCCACAACAAACGGAACTGGCACTATTTGGGTTCGAAGGATCTACTAATGCCAGCTCAGATTAACCCAGTCCCTTACCCATTGGTTTCTGCGGGGACCCCGCAGTTAACTTTAAGTATTGGAGCAAATAGTTCTCAAACAACTTATGCATCAATAACTGAGGGGGCCACACCAGACGGTGGAAGCGGAATTTATACATACGCTTGGACATTACAGCGAGATAATAGCACAGATGGTACTTCACTTCTGTCTGACTCTACTATACAAGCACCGACTTGGACACCTGACCGAGCTGGATGGTGGGATGTTCGTTGTACTGTAAACAGTGGAGATGTCACCGTTACAGCATCAAGACGACTTCGTATTATTATTCACACACAGACCATCGACGTGCCACTTTCAACGCTTGTCATGGCCCCATTATAAGGAAAGACTTCATGGGTTGGAGATATATTGGATCGGCGTTACCAGCGGGTACCGCACCTGCAGATTATCTTGATACTATCGTTGGGCTATTCGCATCTGTTCTTTATGCAGATGGATCTCCCCGCGCAGCGGGGGCTGGCTATGCCTGGAGCCTGGAGAGCGAGGAAGGTGCCCCCCGCGCTGCCGTCAGCTTTCAGGGGCCAACTGGATGTGGACATACAGCACGTGTCGTGATCGTGGGAGCCCCGGCTGCTGGCCCTATGGCAGGGTTTGCGCACACGGGCGCAGGAGCCATGGCCTCACCCGAGGTCACAGCCAACAACAAGCTTCACGCCATGACCAGCATCGGCGGGTCTCTTTCAACCTGGACCGGACTGAACCCGATGGGCGTTGGAACTCGAATCAACGGGTTCGATGCTGTCGGATTGTTCGGTGGTGCAGCCGGAACCGTACGTGCTTGGGAGAGCCCGAAGGGGATCTGCATCGTCTACAAGAATGGTACTGGCTTCTCTGGGCTGATTCAGGGCGCCTGGATCCGTCCATGGAATCCGGCCGGCGCTCTCGGCTCGGAGCCCGATGGTCATCTTTACGGCGGTTTCTGCACCGGCTCGGCCGAGACCATGGTCATAGATGAGGACGGTAGTGCCTACAACCACAACTTTAGTTGTAGGCATATCGCCAGCACAGGCCGTGCCCATGGACATGTGCTTCAACCTGGTGGAGGTAACAACCTCTACTACCTGCGTGTAGAGCGGAACCTCTCTACATCAGCCGTAGCCGCTACGCACAAGACACCCGATGGTGAGTGGGTGCGACAAAAGTTGAGCTACATGGACACCGCGCAGACAGCTTATGGCTACGCCTACGATATGGGCTTTGTCCCTCGTGATATGCTGGGCGTTACGCGCTATGACGGTGCGAATCCCAGCTACTACGTGATCTCTGCATCGTCCGCCGTGGTGGGTGACGCCATCGGGCTATACTACGACGAGACGTAATATAAGTAAGTCCTCTTGATTTGTAAAAAGCTTTTGAAACTCTTATGGCCGGTTTATCCGGCCATAAGTTTATTATATAGCTTAATTAATTCATCCGTATAGAAAGCGATGTCACTTGTCTGCTCAGTTACTGTAACTGTTTTTATGAACTGTTTATATTCCATTTTAGAAGGCTTGCTTCTAGTTAGTTTTTTAAAACGATTATAACTATATTCAAATTGTTCTTTTGTCATAATTGTTCTTTCATTTCTTTTGTAAAGATTAATGGTATTGGAGATCTGCCGAAGCTTAAGAATCTTTCAAAGAATAATCCATATTTAATGGGGTTGATTTGAGTTATACCCATGGCCCAACAGGCCAGTGAACCAGCAGAGCTTCCTCGTCCTGGTCCAGGCAGGCTATTGATACGCCAGCTTTCTTGTATGACTTGGGCCACTATTAAAATATAATCTGAAAAACCCATTTGTTTTATTTGCTTAAGCTCATAATCCAGACGATCTCTATATTCTTTGGGAGGTATTCCATTAAAGCGGTCATATAGACCGTGCTGTGCTTCTACTTCTAAATGCGCCCAAGAAGTGAGACCAGCCGGCGTATCTTTGTAAGTAGGGAACCTGCTTGTAGTGTCAGATAAATAAT
>CAYZVE010000071.1:0-5630 GCA_964481805.1 uncultured archaeon
TTCTGGAAAGCATAATTGAGCTGGCGAAGAACTGGTAGCTGATCGGCCGTCGCTTGTATCAGCCTATTCATCCTCCCCATGGTCGCAGCCATAGGACCGCCAATATAGGTTGAGAATCTTCTACTGATATCTAAGAAATTCTCTTTGAATCCTTCACCTTCCAAAGGACCGAAAGCTGAAGGAATAACCATATATCTAGATAGTGGTCCTCGCTCTGCTTCAGAAGAAGATCTCAGTAATCTCGATAACTCTTTGTTTGCATCTCTACCCCAGATTTCTGTAACTCCAAGAGCGTCTAAAATACCGACAGCTGCCGGATTGATAGCTTCCTGTTGAATTCTATGAGCAGATGCCTTTATTGGATCTACAGAAGTCAGCTCAAATAAAGAAACAGAACCAGATAATCTTTTCCAGCCTTCATCACCTCGGGCTCTTGCCCAGAGTGTTCCCACACCAGTTCTATCAGCAGCTTCTCTCCCGTATAGTAATTCAAATGGAGAGACATCCAGACCAGCTGCTTTTAGCTTCTCTTCGCCCAAAACTCCATGAAGCCAAGCAGTGGTGGTTTCTCTGTCAGATAAGAAGTTCTCTCCAATGGAAAGATACCTCATATTTGAAGGCCCTGGAAGGGTCCCAGAGACGCCTAACTCACTAGCCGGTAGAAGGCTCTGGGCGTAGGGAGAAGTGAAGGTAGAGAGCCACTGAGGGGCTCTAAACGTATTAAGAATAGAGAAGGGGGAAAGGTTCCCCGCATGACGCAATCCTCTATAAAGATTATCCAGGGCAACGCCTTGTCCAACGGGCGTAGTGGCTAAACCAATACCTACGCCACCAATTACTCCAACGGCAGCAGCAAGCTTAAGCCCTCGATGCGAAGGCTTATTCCAAGGGGTATTCTCTTGTGAACTCCAGACAATTGGAGGCATGGCTTACCTTCCTTGTCGTTGCTGCAACCGTTGGGCTTGTGCCTGTGTTAAAGCTTGCGTTCTCGCCCTCAGGTCTCCCATTTCTGCTTCTAATTCTTCTACATTGCCAGCACCCATGGCTGAACGGATTGAAGCATTCTCTCTTTCAAAATCAATTGCCGAACCTTTAGGCTTCTTGGCTTTTTCACCACCAGATTGAATCTTGGCAAGATCCAGACGAGTTACTTCTTCACCGCGTTGCTTAATCATTAGATTCTCTGCAATAACGAATTTTCTATGGAATTCAAGACGACTCCATTTCTCAATATCTTCTAGTTTATACGGGAAGATAGATGTAATAACAGCCATCTCATAAGTATATAAAGAGTCTAATGGGTTTTGTAGTCTTAAACTGCTGATGTCTTTTTTCAGCGTATCGTTTTCACAATCACCAGATAGCCATAAAATAAATTGGCCAATAGAGAAAATGATTCCAGCGCGGGAATTTTCAGGAATTATCTCTCCGAGAAAGCATCTACTGAAGATCTGTTCATAAAGACGAAATGGGGGCAATAGCCCCCCATCTCTTAAAGCTGCAAATATCTTGTACTCCTTCATAGAAAGGAGTCTATATGTAAAGGTTTGCTCTCCATCTGGGGTCGTAGTCTGGAAGAGCCCGCCTTCAGTTTCAAGAATTGCATCAACGTCAATCATTACAGCTGGACAGTTAACATCTGCACTTGCTGAGGATTAAGGAAGTAGGATTCGGTCCAGATAGCATTGTATAAGGACTCTAGAATACCTGCTCGGGAAGTATAGAAGAACTCAGTCTGGAGCTTAGGCCAGAGAGTACAGTACTGGACAACCTTCTCTTTTAGAGTATCTTCGGCTGCCTGATTCTGAGTACGAGCAATCTCTTCAATCTTGTCACGCAGCTTTCTAAACTGACCTGTTTTTAGATAAGTATAAATGAATACGTTTTTCTCATCAAAAACAATCAGGTTTACGCCGTTCTCACCATACTCTTGCTTCCAAGCATTGATTTGAGCCTGGATTGGCGCCCCTTTAAGATCTTTTAAATACTTCATAATAGTGTCTTTACGAGTCTCATCTGAAGAGAATATCTCCTCGGGAGCCGTCTCGACATCACCTAACACTTCATCAAAGTCATCTTTAGGTTCGGGAGTTGGCATGGTTTCAGCCAATTCTCGCTCTGCTTGTAAAGCACGAGGGATTCGACGGGGCTGAACTGGACGGGCAACTGGACTTGGCACTGGTTTCTCCTTTTTAGGATTTTGTTCTAAGAAGTCAGAGTGAGACTCTGCAATTTCTTCATTTAAACTGTCTAAGCTATTTAAGATATCTTCACCAGTAGGCGAGTGTTGAAGTAAAACATTTGTTTCATCTTCACTTAAACTATTTCCAATAGCTATAGTTTTATCATCAATTCTTCTAGCAGACGGCATTTAAATTTTCTACCTCGTTTCGTTATAGTATCTAGTTTCCATTTTCCTGGCGAAGAAGTTATATTCTTCAAGAATAACATTCTCATCTATTTGAATAGTGGCACCTCTTCCAATAAAGAAAACGGAAAGTAAGTCGATTGTATATCGTTTACTGAATGAAATGCTAATATTTAAAGGAGAAAGACCAAGTGGAGACTTATTTCGAAGCTGTTCATAAGCCGTGTCAGCTCTTAGTGTCGGAGCCATATCCCATTGGTCATCCCAATAACGTAGAGTATCTTGAGAGGGAATCTCTCCTGTCCCAACATATTTCATTACTTCCTCTCGTTCATCAGGAGCATAAGATGAGAAGCCTGCAGATTCCAGGCTTCGAGCTGTAGAAGAACTTTTAACACCGGCCAAACCCCAAGCAATACATTCAAACAAATAGTTATGATGAACAAAGTTAATGACTAAAGATCCTTGAACAAGAATCTGCCCAGGGGCGACAGCATCAAAATATCTTGATGAGTAACCATATAGTGGGATAGTAGAGTCAATAACATTATAAGAGATTCCAGCGGCTTCAGTCACTGGAAAGTCATTAATTTTCAGAGAGATATTTGCGCCGCAATGATAACTATATCCAGGCATTTTCTAACCTAATACATTGGAATTGGTCTAGTAGTTCTAGAATAAAATTGAGCTTTAGTAGGAAGCTCTTTTATAAGTTCTTCCTCTTGTCTCAGACATTCAGCCATCTGTGAAGCTGCAAGTGTTTCTTCATCTGAAACAGAACATAAAATTTGGTCTAATTTAAGAGGATCAATGTCACCGGCACTAGAAATGTTTGCACTAAACTCTCGATAATTCTGTGCAACGAACTGATACATAACCTCGGTAACCATATCATTTACAGAAGTTGTCATCCCCTCACCGATCAGCTCCACTTCTTCTAATAGCCATCCGGCATAAACAGACATAGCACTGACATTGGGGTCTGTGCCGCCGCCGGCTACTGGAATTTCAGACTTAGTTTCGGGATCGAGGACTGGACTGAGAAACTGCTGACTGCCAGCGATTGGTATTTCAGACATATAAATAGATATTATATTAAAAGGTGGAAGCATTGTCGGAATCTTGATTAGTTTATTGCTTGGATCATGTAATGAGCCTCGACCCCAAGTATACAAATCCTCAGACCAAACAGGATCATGCAAACCCTGCTGTTCCATTAATTGTCGCAAAGGATGATCTTCAATAACTGTCATAATAAGAGAACCAGCAATCGTACGGACAGAGCGGGCAAATCCTTTAATATTTCTAAAACCTAATGCTCTGGCTGGACCCCGTGGCTCACTTATAGAAATTGAAATAGTATGTAGCGCATCTAATTCAACGGGTTTAACCTGAGGTTTATATAGCCTGCTAATCTCTTCATTAGACAGTTTATAAGTAGAGTCTCCTCCAGCCAAAAGATATTCATCAGTTGTTTCCTCAGTCTTGCTTGTAAGAGGTTGTGTCCCAGGCCCAATTATCTGAGAAGAGTCTGGAGTTATACCTCCGGGGAAAAAGGCCCAACACTTAACATCTGCTCCAGAATAAGAATATCTATTATTGCCCATTTATCTCTCCAGGGGGAATGATAAAGGTATTATAACATCATATAAGGAGGAATCCAAGATTATCTCCAATGTTCTATATCGTATCTCCATAATTACCCAAGATAAACAGAAAACTTCTTCATATTCTCAATCTCAGGAAACGGGCGCAAATTCTTTAAATCCCAACAGAGCAGAAATTTAGGATCCTCCATAGAAGAATAGTTAAACAATGCTTGAGGCATCTTCTATTATTCTCCTTTAGATTCATTACAAACCAGATTAAGTGAGATAATGGGAATATATCGTAAAGCGTTCGGTATCATCAATCTCAAAACAAAATTAATGCCCCCTTTCGGGGGCATTAATGAAAAGCGAGGTTAAACTGAGGTAAATTGACCAGAGTTCATATTATATGACCCCATACGACTCCAGGGGTAGATGGATCTCCCAACATACGTCATTTGATTCTCAATAACAATATCATCAATAGAGAAGCCAGAACCTTCGTTCAGAATCTCAATACCGTAAATACGCATTTGAGCAGCCTTACCATACTCATTGACTGCAACAATGGCTACATCAAATGGAGGTAGCTGATCCACATACCAAGGGCGATGAAGCACATAGCTATCGGAGACATTTGAAGCATTATAGTGGGACGAGCCATCTACTTGTTGCAGATCTTCCAATCCGCCTTTAGCGCCTGGAGAAACGTCTGTAAGAGTTGCAGGATCAGCGAAGTATTCGTCCTTGTCAGCAATGAAACTACCGAAGGTGTTCCAAGGCTTACCGAAAAGCATATGCTGATCAAGCATTAGGGAGATCAAAGTTCCAGCGATACCACGTTTGCCACGGGAAAAGCTTAAAGGCTCTACTCGACCCATAACATAAATTGGGGCCTTCTCACGCTGAATAGCATATGAGACGGCCTGGAGTTGCCCAATGGGGACGCCATTGACAACTGCCTTAATATCAACGCCAGAAAAGCTTGTGTAAGTTCTGGACATCTGAATTGAAGATTCAGGCATTATTTACTCCTTAGAGTTCGGTCTCATCTGCCGCCAGCGAGACAGATACGGTTACAGATTCAATAGAACCAGGAGGTACCATCTTGTCATAGACAGTTAGCCGGCCGAGGATTCTATCAGTATTAGTGTAGGAAAGTGAGTGGACAGCGCCGTTATTATAACCTTCTTGGCGGTCAGAACGCAGATAACTTTCGATACTCTGGTTCAAAGAAGCGATTACACTTGAGGTGAAGGCTTCACCAAGATATCGTTTACAAAGGGTACGAACATTATTTAGGGTGCGCGCCACACAACGGATTGTGGAGAGTTTAGTGTAGTCAGAGTCTGGATGAGCGGCGGTATGTGCAGAAACCAGAATATAGCCAACTCCTTCTTCTCTACGAAGGCCAATCATCCGAAGTCCTGAAAGATCATTGATCTGAGGATAACGAATATGACAGGGGCGGCTTAGACCAGTAACCTGACCGTTTGCACCAATAGGTTCACGACGAACATCAGTTACAGCAAATTTTCCAGCAAGATATGCTTCGATAGAACCACGATAACGAGTCCCGCCGTTATAAGCATTGCTTAGAATTGCATAGTCATAAGTAATGAATAAGAATTTACCGATATCAATTGGTTCACCGTTGATATCTATTTCCTCAT
>CAYZVE010000072.1:0-5594 GCA_964481805.1 uncultured archaeon
CTAGTAATACAACGGGAATTTCTTGCACAATTCAGCGACTCTTTCTTTAAGATGTTCTACGATTTTTTCATCTTTCTTATTCTTTATATAAGCAGCAAATATTTTTCCAATCTCTTTCATTTCTTCCTCTTTCATTCCTCTTGTTGTCACTGCAGGTGTTCCTAATCTCACTCCACTAGTCACCCACAACGGCTGAGGATCGAATGGAATAGAATTCTTGTTCAATGTTATTCCAATCTCTTCAAATTCCTTTTGAGCCTCCTTCCCTGTCATTCCCTTGTCCTGCAAATCCACGAGCATGAGATGGTTGTCTGTTCCCCCGGAAACTAACCTGAATTTTTGGTCAATCAATTCCTGCGCCAATGCTTTCGCATTTTTCACGATTTGTTTTTGGTATTCTTTGAATTCAGGCTTCATTGCTTCCTTAAATGCAACAGCCTTTGCTGCAATTGTATTCATCAGTGGACCACCTTGCAATCCTGGAAAGATAGCTTTGTCAACTTTCTCGGCATACTCTTTCTTACAAAGTATCACCCCGCCTCTTGGTCCCCTTAAAGTCTTCTGGGTAGTAGTTGTCACAAAATCAGCATATGGAAAAGGTGAAGGGTGCACTCCAGCTACGACTAAGCCTGCAATATGAGCAATATCAGCCATTAAATAAGCATTAACCTTATCAGCAATATATCTGAATTCCTCAAAATCAATTATTCTAGGATAAGCGCTTGCGCCGCATATAATTAATTTTGGCTTGACTTCTTTCGCTATCCTTAAAACCTCATCATAATCTATCATTTCCGTCTTTGGGTCAACCCCATAAAAATGAACATTGTAATTGGTGCCAGAAAAGTTGACCGGGCTGCCATGAGTAAGATGCCCGCCATGGGATAAATCCATAGCAAGTATTTTATCCCCTGTCTTGAGAACAGAAAAATAAACACCAAAATTAGCCTGAGAACCTGAGTGCGGCTGGACATTAGCATGTTCTGCACCAAACAAATCTTTGACCCTGTCTATCGCTAGATTCTCGACCTCATCATAATATTTACAGCCACCATAATATCTTTTACCAGGATATCCTTCTGCATATTTATTCGTCATTACACTTGACTGGGCTTCCATTACTGACGGGCTGGCGAAGTTCTCTGAAGCTATTAGCTCAATTGTTTTTTCCTGCCGCTCAATTTCATTTTCGATTATTTTTGCAACTTCAGAATCTTCCATTTGAACTTTAATTAAGTTCCTAAACCATCTCATAAGTTAGTATTTCTTCTTGAAAAATTTAAGGAGTTTTGTTGATTTGGTAGTAAATTAAGTTACTACTAAGCGATTAGTTGTTCTCTTGCATTTTCATAAAATGATTCAGGGTTTTCTGCCCTTAATCTCAAGATAGGAACTTTACCATCATACACATACTGCAGGTGTGAAAACTCTCTATAAACAGTTTCTTCCAAATCTACAACTCTTCCATTTGACCTTTCAAACCCTAATAATACAGGTATATTATCATTGAATCCCATTCCAGGATCATATTGTTTTAACATTCTAAATAGTGGAACAAATTCATGTGCCTGTTCCAAAAAATTCCAATATTGTAAATAGATTGTTCTATGCGGTTGCATCCTTGAGACTCTTATTCCTTTATCCAAAATCATTACTGAAACACGATTCAGAGTTTTGGCCCTTTCCCTTTCAACACCTTTGCCATCCGAAGGAAGTATATCATGCCCCACAAAAAATCTAGCACCTGCAATTTTACCAGAATCTATTGCATAAATTGCATTAGGTTGGGTTGTTAAATTTCTATCGGGTGAAAATGGGGCTGATCCAGGATCATAGGCAGTAATTCCTGCAACAGCTAAAACATTATTCATCAGTAAATCTTGCCTTGATTTAAGGTACGGTTTTAGTTCATCTGGTACTGATGTCAAAGAAATAGGGCAATAGGCAGCCAATGGATTTTCTTCAATGTGAGGCAGACCGTCTATCATAAGCATATAGTCGACGTATTTCTGCCTTTGCTCGGGATCCATCAAAACTCTTATTTTACCCATAATTCACATTATTTAACAAATAATTATAAATATTGAATTTATTGATAATCTGAAATTTAATTTCTCCTCAAATAATCAAAAACTATTTGCGACCAGCTTTCCATCTTATTCCTGAATTTCTTTGCTTCAAAAAGGGTCATCATTTTTCCAGAGAGCTTATCTTTTTCCTTAACTTTTATCTTGTCATTTGAGCCTTCGACTAAAACAACAACACCGAAATGAACCCTGCCTACGCTGTCATTGTCATCATTGATGAAGCCAATTATTTTGGTTTTATATTCATAAGGATAATCTACCTCTTCTTCAAATTCCCTTTTCATTCCTTCATCCAATATATTAATGGAATGAACATCCACTGGGTTTATATGGCCGCCTATGCCGATTGAATACTTTTCACGGAGACGTTCTTCCTCACTTTGTGGAAGCCTTTTATACACAAAAAATCTGGCCTTGTGTTTGAATATCATATAAGGTATAATCTGCTTCTTTGTTTCGTCCTCTTCTGCTGGAATAGGCTGGTCCGGAGAGGATGTCTTTCTTAAAACAAATTTAGAGTGCTTCTTAATGATGCTTTCAAAATCTAAATTTTTTTTTGATTGGAATCCTTGAAAATATCTTTCTTTCTTCTTCCCAAACAAGACTTCTTTTGGCACTACTAGGATTTTTTCTGTCATTGTTAATTATTATGAAGTAAGGTATTTGAGTTTTATTCGCTGGATCTTTAAATATTTCTATATTCTCAAGAAATCTTCTTTTTTGTAAAATGTAACTTATTTTAACTTATTTGCCCAATATTTCTCTAATTGCCATGTTAACCAATAGCAAATTTTCACTAAGTATTCTTGTTTTGCTAGTCGTATTAGTAATTGGTTAATGTGGGATGATTCCTTGTATTGGATGACCATATATCCTTGTTTTCTCGGTTGAATTGGTTTGGATTTTTACATTAATTAAATTTAAGGAGGTGATAATAATATGGCAGGCTCAAATGGCAACAGTCCACTACAAGAATTAATAGACTCATGTGCTGAAGGAAGTAGATGGGGTCAAAGAGAATTTGGAGACAAAATTGGATGTGTATTAAGTCCACTCATATATGCTTTATCAGATGTTGAAAATGGGTGTGTACATTGCCAATATGCATGTCCACCAACAAAAACCAAACATGGAATCCAATATTTTCCGTGTAGCCGTCCAGGAAGAGGTTGATATTTTTTTTCTTTATTTTATATTATGCATCTTGACTAAGTCTCTCTCAAACATTTTCAACTCTTTGGGAACAGAAGCGTTAACTTCAACTTTCATGCTTAGCCCTTGGTCTTTTTTGATTTTCCAAACTTTGCTGTTGAATTCGATTAATTCATCTGTTAATTTTTCCATTCCATTTTTCCATTTAAGCTCAGGATAAGATTGTTTGCATATGCTATCTTTTGAGTACAGCTCTTGCCAAATATAATCTGTCATAAATGGAATTATTGGGGATAATATCTTGAGCAAGTTTCTCAAAACTTGATGAAGTGTATATCTGGCGGATTCAGATTCTTTTTTAGTGCAATCCTCACCATAAGCCCTTACTTTGATCATCTCAACATAATGCGACGCGAAAATATTCCAGACAAAGTTTCTGATATCTTCAGCAATAACACTGAATTCGTAAATCTCATAATTCTTTTTGGTTTTTTCTATCAGTAAACCCAATTCATCAAGTATCCATTTGTCTGTGTCAGTTAATTCTGCATCATCAGGCTCAGGGAACATTGAAATGAATCTGGTGACATTCCAGAGTTTAGTCAAGAATTTGGAGTTACCTTCTATTCTTTCAAATGAGCATCTTATATCCCCTTTGGTAATATTTCCTTCTAAGCATGACCATATCCTAAAAGCTTCAGTTCCATACTTCTTAAGAATCTCCTGTGGATCAATAACATTTCCTATAGATTTAGACATTTTCTTTCCTTTTTCGTCAATAATATGCATATGAATCCAGCAATGCTTGAAAGGAGGCTTGTTAAACAAATGCATGGACTTAACTATCGTATAATACAGCCATGTCCTTACAATCTCTTTTCCTTGTGGGCGCATGGAACAAGGCATATTTTTATTAAAGAAACCCTTATCCCAAAGATATCCTAAGATGTAAGCTTCAGATGTTGATGAGTCGAACCATGTGTCAAAAGTTCTCTCTTCACCTCTCCATTTTTCTTTCCCACATTCAGGGCATTTTTTAATTGGACAAGGTTCTTTCCAAGGTTGGTAATATTTTCCTTTTTCTGGAACATAGATATAGCCACATTCCCCACAATACCATAAAGGAACCTCAGTCCCATAATATCTTCTTCTTGAGAGAACCCAGTCTATACTCAAGGAATTGATCCAGTCCATTAGAATCTGCCTACTTTCAGGGGCAAAGAATTGCATCTTATCTGAATTTTTTTTCAGTTCATCTATATAATCGATTTGTTTAAGGTAGAATTCTTTCAACGCAACAAATTCTATTGGGTTCTTAGAACGCCAACAAATAGGAAACCTCTGCTGAATAGTCTCTTGTTTTATTATCAGGTTTTCTTCTCTCAAGTCTTCAATTATTTTCATTCTAGCATCTTTTACTATCATTCCTTCATAATTTCCTGCAGTTTTAGTCATTTTACCTTGAATATCAATAGCATAAGTAGCCTCAATTCCCAAATCTCTCAGTGTCCTGATGTCCGTGTAATCCCCAAATGAACATATCATAACTAGCCCAGACCCAAAATCCATTTTGGCTGCGTTGTTTGAAATTATCGGGACTTCTATTCCAAATATAGGAACTATTGCAGTTTTTCCTTTCAGATGCCTATATTTTTCGTCTTGCGGGTTGTATAGAATGACTTTGCATGTGCATAATAACTCAGGCCTAGTTGTTGCAATAATTATTTCTTCACCAGTTTCTTTTACCTTGAATATAACGTGATTTAGTGTAGTTGAACCGTCTTTATATTCTACTTCAGCATTGGCAATAGCTGTTCCACAAATCGGGCAATAATTGGTTGGCTTGACATCTTCGTAAATCAATCCTTTTTTCCATAGGTCTATGAATGTTTCTTGTGTTAATCTCCTGTATTCAGAATCATCTGTGTCATATCTTCCACCTATTTCATATTTGACATCCCATTCATTACAGCTTAATCCCAATTTCTTGAAAGAATCTAAAGATTCGTCCCCAGCCTCTTCTATCATTTTTTTGCACAATTTAATGAATTCATCTCTCGGCGTCTCATGCATATTAATTTTGTAGGTTTTCTCCGCTTGGACTTCAATCGGCAGTCCATTTTTATCTAATCCCATAGGATATATGACATTATATCCAAACATCCTTTTAGACCGGGCCATGATATCCTGCCAGACATAAGTATAAGCATGACCAATATGAATAGGGGTGTTAACATAAGGCGGCGGGGTATCTATTGAAAATAATGGTTTTTTGGAATTCTTGTCAAATTTGAACAATTTTTGTTTTTGCCATTTAACCCAAATATCTTTCTCTAATTCCTTATCCCATCTATT
>CAYZVE010000073.1:0-5562 GCA_964481805.1 uncultured archaeon
ATGTCCTTCTTAAAACAAAGGTACTCTTTAAGGCCTCGTATGACGGTGGCGATATGTAGCCAAGGACCGCCGCCAAATATTTTGTTGCTAAGTCGTTGCCTTACATCGTTTACTATTATGAATTCTGTTCCGAAAGTTTTCATTAGTCAAAGTCCAGTTTGTAGTACTTCTTGAAGAAATGTTCTATTCCAATTAGTACAGCATAAGCAATGGCAAACGTTACTATAAAAAATATTAAGATTTTCATTTAATCCTCACTATTAGCTCTGTTGCCATCAGACCAGATTTCTTCGCCCCACCAGCTCTTTGCAGAGATATTTCTTCTATATACTCGAACGGTGGAGATGGATACAGCTCTGATTTTATTAAATCTGTTCCATGGTTAGATATAACAACAATTGAGTTTTGTTTTGAGAATTCTATGGCTAACTGTGTTAATCTCTGTTGATCCTTCCAGGTAAAGTCTTCGGCATTATAGGAGGTAAAGCTTGCTGTTGCTGATAGCGGAACGTAGGGAGGATCTAAATAAATTTGGCAGTTAGCAATCGTCCAGGGGATAATGTTGAATATATTCTCATAATGTAGCTCTGCATTCTGTAGACAATTAGAACAAGCCATAAGATGTTCATTGTCTGGCAGGGCCACCTTTTGATAACGACCAATTGGAACATTGAATTCGCCAGATTTATTTTCTCTATACAGCCCATTGAAACACGCCTTGTTTAGCCAGATAAATAAGACTGATAGCCGAATCATTTCATTTTTAGAATTGATATCTCTTATAGAGAAACTATTGAATTCTTTTCGAAGAGGATAATAAGTTTCTTCTGACAGAGGAATAGAACTTATACTGGCTAACTTGGTAATTAGTTCTGCTGAATATTTTTGTAAAGTTCTATAGGTGGTTATAAGCTTCCAGTTTAAATCAGATAGATAAGCGGTTCCTTTTATATTGCCAATTGATTGTCTGTAAAAGAATACAGCGCCGCCGCCCAGGAATGGCTCTACATAATCTTCTGCAGGCCCTTCAAATGCCTTGTCTACATACTCTACGAGCTTAGACTTTCCTCCTTGCCACTTTAAAAATGGTTTTATAATCATTTTTTCTCCTTTAAGAAAGTGCATTTATTTCTAATTGGACAGTGTTTTTCTTTACAAGCCATTCTTGGAATATCAAAATCATTTTTCATTAGAGTCGCAGCGGTATTTAAAACTTTCAGAAAACAATTGTCAATATCATGGTTCGTATAGTTTTGATAGAGAACTTTGTTTGTATAGCTTCTTCCAAAAATGTGAGCTCTGACTTTAACGGTTTTGTCTTGATAGAATTCTTGGACAGTAGGCTCCAGGATCTTTACCTTAAACAATGAGAGTAAGTCGTTTAGATTGGCTAAATCATTTTCATAAGGGCTAAATATTACGGCAGCCACGGTATGGAATTGGGGCCTTCTCAATAATCCAGAGAAAGATAACTTAAAGTTGTGATTCCCTACTTTTGCATTCGCCTCAAATGGACCGGCAATCGGATACCATAAATTCATTGGGAGATATTCAGCAAAGCTCTGAATCCAATAAGTACATTCCTGATGAATTTTATCTAATTGGCCCTCCAGGTAGCCCTCCGTCTTATTTTGATATGCGAGAGACAGAAGCAGTGCCTGCTGCATGTGCCGAATCATATCATTGGATCCTCTTAACACTCCGACGTATAGGCGTTCTACCGTTTGTTTCAATACTCTGTACATGAAGTCTTCTTTTAGAAGATTTCCTGATTGATGCAGCCTTGGGCAATACAGGTAGGTTCTCATCTCTTGCTCTGTTATTGTTTCGTTTTTCCCTAGACTTCTCATTTAGTCTCCATTCTTTTATTTGTTTAATTAATAATCTTGCTGCAGTTATGTTTTTTGAACGGAAGAAACCTCTCAACTTCTCTACCCATTCATTTCTTGCAAAAGAGCTTCCATGCACACCGTGTCTGCCTATATGGCATTTCTTACAAAGTGTGATTCCTTGAGTAGAATCTAATGCAAATTCTGGATGATAAAATTTAGATAAGATATGGTGCGCTTGGGTTTCTTTTTTAGACCCACAGATTTGGCAAGTGAAATCGTCTCGTTCTCTGACTTGCTGACTGAACCGATGTAAATCATTAGCAGATAATTCTGGTCCTTGAAACTTAGGCTGTTTTATAGACTTAGGCCGTCGAGGCGGCCTAACAAATTTCTTTCTAAAGTTTCTTCTTAAAGAACTCACAACTTGCTACTGATTGATATATCAATTGATTTGTCAAGAGAAGTTGACAATGAGACTCCAGCACCAACCCAAATATTATTTATTAAAGGAATCGGCTTGCCTATATTATATGAAGCAATATCTATTCCAATGTATGCATCTGAGCCATTTACAGTAAGTCTTGGAGAAGCAAGATCTACTTCTTGTATTATGTGTAGCCAAGGCATTCCAAGGCCAGCTGAAACGCTAAACAAAGGAAAGTGAGTAGAACCAATCAGAGATAACTCTGGCTTGATTACTTTAAATTCTTTTTGTTCAAAGATTTGGAAATTAGTTGTTGGCAGTTCATAAATAGTTTCTGGTTCCAGTGTGGATTTAGCAGTTAGTTTTGTAGCCGCCACTCCTTCGGCAATAACTGTTTTCGTTTCAAAGGCAAGAGAAGCAGTTGAGAGTCTATATTCTGTTCCGGTCTTTTTAATTTCTGCAACAGGCATTCCACATTCTAAAGCAAACAAATAATTTTCTGGACAAGTTTGTTGAACTGTTTCAGAACCGATAACAACTGTTTCTGTACGAGTTATATATCTGATTTCTGAAGGCTTAACTTTCATTTGGGCAATTATCTGTTGCAGAGAATCTTCTTTAGCTTTTGATTCGGCCAGTAGATCGGAGAGTTTCAGCTTCTCTGTCTCTGTAACGTTTAAACTTTCATTATAATCATAGGCATTCTGATTCAGAATTAGACCGTATTCATCTTCAGTTTTATTGATTCCTTGACATCGGCCAACAAAGAATACTGCTACTAGGAGAAATAGAATAATTCCTAATGTTTTAAATTCTTCTAGTAGCTTCTTCAACATTTACTTCTTGCCCCAGCACCCAGGCTTGATCTCTATTTCGCTGGCTTCAGCCAACGCTTTAATGTGCTCATTGAGATAGATAGGTACAATCTCATACTGTTTTGCTTTAGCAGTTGCGGCAGTCATGGGAATATATTGTTTTTGCTGGCGAGCTGGATTCTCTTTATCTATAAAGATGAGCCCGCGTTTAGTTAAAGTCTGAATTACCCTATGGAAAGTATTGGTATTTTTGATCTTTCCAGTGTCCAGATAGTACCATTTACCATCCACTATTGAATAAACGCCTAATGTATCATTATCTAACATATTTAAATCCTAATAGTGTCATTGTCAAAATGCTGGGAAGAGGCTTCTATAATATCACAGGGCCCATCTATCGGTTCAATAGAATGTATCAAACCAGGTGGAATTTGAAATGCTTCGCCTTCCAGAAGATGCTGTGTGTATTTTTTTCTGTCTATAAAATATATTATCCAGACGGAACCGCTCATAACAAAAAATGTCTCTTCTTTAAGCAAGTGCAGATGTTTTTTCAAAATTTGCCCTTCTTCTATATGTAAAAGTTTCAAACAATATTTTTCATCATTATGAAAGATAAGCTCATAGCCCCAGTTTTTTAGAACTGTTTCTGGGATAATCTTACCACCTAATGAATTGGCTACATGAATTGGATAAGGTATTTGCATTACTAACACCCTTCGTCAATGTGTTCTAAATTCTGCTATAGCCCCATGGGCTATTATTGTTTTATAAAAGATTTCAGCAACTGTCCAATTTGCAAATTCAAAGCTTTGGGGTAGATCGTTACAAAGATCTGCCGCTTCTTGCAGAGAGAACTTACCAAGATTATATGTGGAGCGCATAATTTGGACTCTGTTTGGGCCAAGATCTTTTAATTCAACAGCATAACTGATTTGTGGCTCAGGACAAATGCCTGGTGTACTCCTGGTAAATGTTGGAGACTCTTTTCTTATTTCAATAACATCGTTTCCTGAATTCATTAACACCCCTCGGGTGGATAATCCTCTATTGCTTCAATTGATTTCTCACAAGCTCTTTGAGCAGCCCAAGTAGCCAGTAGTCCTGTTTTATGAGGTCTGCCAGACTTGCACTTCAGATATTTATTATATGGTTCAGAACACATACCCTTACATTTTGGAGCACAAGTTGGACCAAGATAAGATGATAAGAATGGAGATATAGCTGCAACTTCTTTTTTCATAGCCCGCGCCAATTCTTTAATTTCCCATTGCGCTTGAGAACAGAGTCTTTTGTTGCAGAAGTTTCTTAATGCTTCATACGAGAAAGTGCTAACAAGGCAAGTAGAAGTAGCGTTAGGCAGAATAAAACGAGCATCTTCATTTTCTACTCCAAGCTCTTGAAGTCTTTGATATGCATATTTTGATTCATGTAACTCTGACTGAAAATCTTTATGAGCATTTTCATTTTTTAAAATGGATGGTGGCTCGATTGAATTAAAGAATTCTCCATCAACATATCTTTGGGATTGCTGTGAATGTGAAACACCGACTACATGCCTTACAAGTTGATGAGAAAGAGCACGGCTAACATCAGTAATACCAAATCCAAAGTAGATATGACGCTGGGGAGAAGTATGTTCTGTTTCAAACATTCTCGCAAGAAACTTTTCGATCTCTTCATCTGCCATTTCATTTGTTCTTTCCCATAATTGTTGAGGTGAATCTTTTGAATAACAAGTTCGATATGCCACCCACATCATACGAGTAGCATTGGGAGTAGAAGTGAGTAGAGATACTTTCATTAACCTGTCCTGTATTCGCCATGTAAAAGAATAAATTGACTGGGATCCGCTTTGACTTTGTATACGGATTCAAGATGGTTCGCCATTTCTTGAGCAATATCACTTACCCTAAGATTTGTCTGAAGGCGAGAGGCTGCGTTAACCCCTATCACATAAGCTTTCCAAGGTTCGTCTCCAACTGCTGCACAGAGTACGTCATCAAGTTTCACGACCCCATAATCTATTTCTTTTGCATCTATCCAGTTGTACCAAGAATCATCTTCAGAATCTCTAACAGGAGGTAGCAGTTTGTTTAAGATATTATCAAAGAAAGCATTCTCGCCTTTCCAAGTCTTTTCCATTCCAACAACAAGATAGGAGCTGGAGGACGAATTGGAAACAAAGCTATGTCTCATCTTCATTTATGATGACCTTATCGGCAAGATATTTGTTAATTTTCATTTGTATTTTTTCTTCATGCTCTTTGACTGAAAGTTCTGGTGAGTACCCAACTTTTAAAGCATGCAATAAATTGATTTCGATATCATCTTTTAGTGAGCCAAGCATATAATTTGTTATTGCTTGTACGATTTGGCAAGAAGTGCTTCTGTCGAGTTGATAGGCGTCCCAAAACGCAGTACAGACCCATTCTGTTTTTCTTCTTTTATTTGTTCTTGAATCTGTCTTATTTTTTCCTTCAGTTGCATC
>CAYZVE010000074.1:0-5397 GCA_964481805.1 uncultured archaeon
CGACTAGTCCGCCAATCTGAAGAAACAACAATCTTTGCTTTTGTTTTTACGATGATAGTATTAATCTTTTGAATTAACCTCTTATCGAAATAATCAGTAGATTGATCTTTGTCAGAATTGATTACTCCATCAAAGTCTAAAAAGATGACTTTCATAGTCTGATTTTTCGGGGAATTCCTGGGAAGGTATTATGAGAATTGGAAAGATTCCAATAAATATGATCCCAATTCATACTGTGGTAATAGAGATCCCAAGGAGTTGTTACAGCAATTGGATTTTCGGTTAGATTCTTCGCCGCCTTTTCTCGACCGATCTTCTTTTGGAATCGATCTATTGGAGAACAGGTGGCGAAACCCATTTTAATGGTTTTATCGTCTACTTTCTCAAAAGCAACAGTGAAACGAGTTTTCTGGCCCTTGATAAAACAAGTTCCATGGTAAAATTTCATTCTTTTTTCCTTTATTCGGATGATGTAACTACAATTGCATATTTAGTAATAGGTTTAACTGAGAGAGGTGTAGAAACGTATGTACTACCTGTAGATAAATTCACAAACTTGTCTTTATTTTTGGGATGATAGAGATATAAATAGGGTCCATAATCTGATCCTTTTCCCCAAAAAAGATAAGCATCAGGATAATCATTCAAACGATTCTTCAATTCTTCAAAAGGGATCCAATCCCCTTCAGTTGGTGGTCCTGTTTTAATATTCATTTATGAATCCTTTGGTTAAACTCAACTTCAGTCAGTTTGATATCGTCAACGTACCAATATTTGGTACCATCAGTGAACTCAACTGCTGGCCCATTCAAACGATGACGCTTGCCGTTTTGGTACCATGCCTTATAACCGTCTGAATGTTCAACTGCTGGCCCATCAAGACGATGAAGCTGACCGTCTTGGTACCACGCCTTATAACCGTCTGAGTGTTCAACTGCCGGTCCATCAAGACGATGAAGCTGACCGTCTTGGTACCATGCCTTGTCACCATTAGAGTATTCAATTGCAGGGCCATCAGGACGATGACGCTGACCATTTTGGTACCAATGTTTATAACCATTTGAATATTCAA
The DNA here is from genome assembly GCA_964481805.1 of uncultured archaeon. Lineage (GTDB taxonomy): Archaea > Aenigmatarchaeota > Aenigmatarchaeia > CG10238-14 > CG10238-14 > CG10238-14. Next base: position 1,073 of record CAYZVE010000074.1, read on the forward strand.
TGGCTGGTCCATCAAGACGATGGTGCTTGCCATTTTGGTACCAATATCTAGTACCATCTGAATTCTCAATAGTTCCGCTAAAGTCTAAGTTGAATTTCTTAATTGCCCAAGCAACATCAAGATTGAATTTTGCTGCAAGTCCAATTATCTCATTGGTTGCTTCGATACCGAGGGTGTCACCGATAAACTGCTTGAAAAGCTTGATTTGCTCTTTACAAGCGTCATTTTGTTCTAGCAGTCCAACTGTAATATACATTTTATTTCTCTTTGAAATACGGTGTTACGTAAAAAGGCGATAGCTCTACCTACCAGATAAATCTTATTATTTAATGGTTTAATTTACGTAACACCAAAATTGTTATTCAGGAATCCCGCTTGGCTCCAATTTATGAAGCAGGCCAGATAGAGCGAATAATTCAGTCATATCTTCAAACATGATATTGATATAGATAGCATCATTATCTTTATATTTATTAAAGTCTATGTCTTGCTCTAAAAGCCATTCAAGAATTTGTTTAGCTTTTTCTGAATCACTAATAATTAGTTCTAGCCCTGCTTCAATCATTGAATTCTGTCAGCTCCTCTAATTCTTTTACTGAATACCAAGTATTGGATCCATTTTCCCATTCAATTAAATAAAATATTTCTTTAGTTGGATCTGAAATTGGGCCGTTAGAAGTTTTGATTTCAGGATGAAAGGATTTAGTGATTAGGCCTGTTGCGCCACTATATCTATGTTTGACTTCACGATTAATCATCTAAATCTAAATAAGCCAAAGCTTCAGGTGGTGCAGCAAAGAGTTTGTTCTCTTTACTATGTCATCAATATTGAATTTAGTTTGCATTGCTTCTTATCTTTATTATTTTTGCCCGAATGACAATAATATGTTTATATAAAGGTTTTATTTATTCTCTTTCAACCTTTCCATTTCGGATTAGGCCCCAGCTACCTTGACGGATTACCCAAGTAATAGTATCTCCATTAATAGCATCTCTTGCGTATTTACTGTCTTTCTTTTTATTCTGTTCAATAAATCTCATATTATTCCATTCTAGTTCTCGACAACCAGTTTTAGAAACAATAATAAAATAAGCGATTCCGCTAATACGAACGCCTGTCTTTTCTTTGTTATGAATTGCAGAATGGATATCTAACCAAATTTTTTCTGTATTTTTTTCCATTATTTACTTTGATTGTTTTGAAATTATATGATGTATTGTTTTCTTTATAAAATAAGGGGAAAGATAGGCTAAACCCATCTTCCCCCCATAGTTTAACAACGGACCCTTGCATAGCGGTCGGCGTCAACGGTCTGCCGCATGATGTCATACGGAGTTACATTCCTACCAGAGAGAATTGCTTTCATAATGGCTGGGCTAAAGCCACTTACCAACGCGACTCCCTTCTCATCGAATTGAACTGGGCTGTTTCCGGCCACACCATTCAGTTGCCAGAAAATAACCTTAGGAAGCTGATAGCCAGCGACTGCATACTTTTGTTTCATTACCTTGAAATTGGTATTAAAACCAGAACTATCGAACTGCATCTTTACTACCTATACTTTCATATAGGAATAGACTATACCATTGCCATTATAGTATGATTAAATTATAGTTTAGATAAACATACTTTTCAGGCATCCCCATTATAGTCGTTGAACCTTAAACATGGGAAAAATATGAAAAAATAATATTCAGTAGAATTGCAAAATGAAATATGTAAATTTTATCAAGAGAGATTTTCTATAAATAAACTATCAAAATATTTCCATATTCATAGTTTAAATATAAGAAAAATTCTTATTGAAAACAATATTCCAATCCGTAATTTATCTGAGTCTCATAGAATTTACACATTAGATGTGGATTTAATAAAACATATTCTATAAGATTTTCATCTGAAGAAATTTTACCAAAAGAATTTCAAAGACATTTTATGAGAGGTTATTTTGACGGAGACGGAAGTATATTTCGAGCTTATAGACAAAGATGTCAAGCTGGATGTCCAGTTATATCTATTTTAGCTCCTAAAGAGTTTCTTGAAGAATTCAAGAAACTCTTACCTTATGCATCAAAAAGCAAAATCTATTTCCAAAAGAATATGCATTATCTTGCAAATAGCTTAGGAAACGGAAAAATTCAAACTCTCTATAATTTCTTTTATGAAGATTCTATTGATTTTCTTCTTAGAAAGAAAGAAGTTTTTCAATCTTTTCTTTAGTTTCTTGGCTGCTGATTGCCTATTGTTTTTATTTTGAGTCTATTTCTACTCTCAAAATATTTCTGTTGTTTTTTCTGCTCTCGCAACTGTCGCACTTATCTTTTTAGATTATGCTGTAGTCAACAGAACTTTAAGGGTTTCCAGCAATTTAGAGGATATTTTTAACTCAGCATTTCTACTGAGCTGGACTATGAAGTTAATCCGAGAAGCAAAGTAGTATCGTTGGCATATCTGATTCGAGGATATTATTTCTAATACCAACACCTAGGATAAGATTGAATGCACCCTGAATGTCAGTATTACAGCCCCAGTTCACCTGGGAAACGTTGTTAATCCGATCTCTCAGCGAATACCCTTGTAGCTGATGCATTGTCGCCTTTGCTGAAAACTCAATATAATGATCCTTGAAAGGACCAACATTTCTTTCAGCAATATACGTCCCGAGGCTGATGCAAATGTCAATGGCTCTTGGAGAGCCACATGTCATGCTACCAGACACATCAAGAAGTGGCATAATCCGTTCAGTTGTTTCGCTCATATAGTTGGGCAATGCTTTCCACTGCTCTTCCAGAGTGTCATCAACTTGACGGTCTGCTGAAAATAGATAATGTTTTACAATATTATGAGGAAGCAAAGTTCCAGCATGAATTGCAGTCTTTTTAGACTTACAATCTTCAAGATACTGAGCAAAGCGAGGACCATCTTGACGACCAAAGGCCTTCCGATAGCGTGTCATTGCTAAAGAGGGCACTTGCGCATACTGGATTGTTGACCAGTCCCTTTTGCACATCTGCTGTTCAACAGTCTTGCTAAGGCTAACAAGAAGTTGACGATACTGTTTCTGAGAAAGGCCAAGGTATTGCCGGATAATATAAGCGATTGGAGCTTTACTGGAGCCTACCCGAGGCATCCATTTCGCACAAAGTGCGTCACCAGCTTCCAACGCCTTTTCAATCAGCACAAGAGCTGAATCTTGACATTCCGTTCCAAACAGACAGAAAAGATCATCCCAGCGTCCATAGTAAGGAATAAGATTAATATTCTTTACGACGAAAGTAGGATAGGATTCTGCAAGCCACTTGAGCAGAATTTGGGGAGTCTTTCGCTCCCCAGCGCCACCACGAATATCTCTGCTCCAGAAAAGAATTTTCAGCGCATCTAGCGGATTTTCACCGAGAGCCTTACTGAACATGGAGATAATTTCTCCTTCGCTACGATTCCGCATACTTCCAATATTTCCAAATAGATCTACACAAGCAGATCCAGAAGTGGAATGAGTAATAGCTCCATTATCCGTGAGAGTATCACAGGACTGTGCGGCCATAGTAAACGAATTCATTTTATTTTCCCTTCAAGATGCATTTAACCATTTAATTAGCGATTGAATGTTTTTAGTTTGCTGTTAGCATCTTTCTTTTTGAAAAGAGTGAGATTCTATTTTTTCATTAATGGTGAAAAATTTGGTTGCTGTTAGAATTCTTGAAAAATTAAAAAAGCCATCAAATCTATAGAATTTCTTTTTAGTACTGGGTACGGATCTTCTATAGACAGGATGGCATAATTATTCAACATTTTGTTGAGATTGTTTGCTGGATGTACCCTAAAAAATTTAGATTAGGAATCGTTGAAATGAATGACCGGGCCGCTTCGGTTTCCCAGCCACAGCCCGGCCTAAAGGTAATTCTCCAAAAGAACTCCTTTGTTTTGTTGCAACGTTCCATTTCCTTCCTCTCGACACGATGGATTCTACGTCTTAATTAAGAGGTGGAAGGAGACCTCTTCGCCAAGCAGGCCGCCCTCCGGGCGGCCACTTATTTATTAGTGAATTCTTCTTCAGTTAATTTGATACCATCAAGATACCAGTATTTGGTACCATTGGCAAACTCAATAGCCGGACCATCAAGTCGATGCAATTCACCGTTTTGGTACCAGTATTTGTCACCATTGCTATATTCAACTGCTGGTCCATCAAGACGATGGCGCTTGCCGTTTTGGTACCAATGTTTATAACCATTTGAGTATTCAATAGCCGGTCCATCAAGACGATGACGCTTGCCGTTTTGGTACCAATGTTTATAACCATTTGAGTATTCAATAGCCGGTC
>CAYZVE010000075.1:0-2144 GCA_964481805.1 uncultured archaeon
TATCCCAATTAGCCTTAGCATTACTCAGAGAAATATCAGCATTATCACCACCAACTGCTGCTGTCTTTTCTTTTGCACTGATTTTAAATATTACACTACTAATTAATTCTTTTGCTACTTTCAAAGCTTCATTAATTTCTTTCATATTGTTCCTTTTTTATATTTTAAAATTTGTTCTAGTCTAAAATAATTAAGTATGAGTAAGCTTGCTTATGGCTTCCTCTATAGTCCCGAGCATAATCGTCTTCTCAAGCGCATTAATATTCAAATCAGCAGTTTCAGTAATAGCAAAAAATCGTATTGTATCAGGAGAAATATCCGCAGCAAGCATAGTTCCTATCTTTACAAGTATCTCTTGTATTTTATCTTGAGCATCACCTGCCAATATTCTTTTACTCATTATTAACCTTTTCTGCATCAATATCAATAATTTCTATTAATTCAATTAAATCTACGTAACCTGAACCTAGGAAGCTTTCGTCTGTTCCTACATACAAACCTATATCCCACTGTTCTTTATTTTTTAAATTTTTTACTATTACATCAATTGCTTCTTCTTTTGTATTTGCATCTGCCTCAGTATTAAATGCTATAATGTCTGTTGATGCCTCATGGCCTCCCATATGAGCATTTATGTCTACATCGGTTTGTAAAGCACTATTACCAAGTTTGAGCATTATAGGCAAAGAAGGCGTAACTATTTTTATCTTTAAAGAACCTGTTATAGTAAATTGCGGCATGTGAACTGCCTTTAAGCTAAAGACCCAGCTGTTTTATACCCTTGAGTTGTCTGCTTCTCAACGGCTTTATCATGGCTACTGTTCTGTTCTTCTCTTATAATATTGCCTGTTTGGTCTCTAACAGTAACTTTACCAGTCTCATCGATCTCACTTGTAGTTTTGTCAGCCTCATTCGACATTATAGTTTTTGTATCAGCTTGTTTTTGTAAAACTCTTTCAGCCTCGGCTTTTGAAGAATATAATTCATAACAAAATCCACTTTCAGTTCCAAATATACCCCAGTCATTCGTAGATTCATCAAAATCTATATATTTATCTTCGCCTACTATTGGATTTGTAGCAGCAACTAGTCTTTCATCTGCATCTTCTTTCCCTGCTGCTGTCTTTTCTTTTGCACTAATTTCGAATACTGTTTGGTCATTAAAAGCATTTATAATTATTACCGTAGTAACATCCCCAGGTTTTGTTTCCCAACTATCGTGTGCTTGTCCAAGTATTTCATCGGCAGAATTAATTTCTAAAACATTCAGTACTTTAATCACTTCACCTTCTTCTGTCAAATATTCACATCTTATTTCTATTGGATATGATAATGAATCAGGATCCACATACCATGTTTCAGCCCCTTGAGCTTGTTTTTCTTTTGCGCCTTTAATCTTTATCCACTTGTTGTCTTTATTTTGATATTTTTGTCCTTTGCCAGTACCTAAACCTACACCATTTTGCTTAAAACATTTAGGACACATATTAGCCCAAAGGCCCATTCTTGTTTTGCCATCTATAAACTCATCTGTAATAGGTTCTCCACAAATATCACAATTGCTAGGCGGTGTTCCTAACCATTCTTTGGAAGCAGCTATCTTGCCAGTTTTCTCGTCGTAGTCAATAATCGTCTTTGCTTCATCTATTGCCTGTGCAAATGAAATATAATAATCAGGCATTTTTATATCATCTATAAATAAAGAAATTAAACCCTCTTCATTGCTAAGAACTTTGTAGGCATGTCCTTTCCAGATATCTACAAATTTTGCAAAACCTACATCTGATTTCTTATTCGACCATTTATGTTTTTTAGGCCCCTTTTTAGTTATCTGATATTTGTGAACATACCAACCTCTGCCTTGTTTATCACCTATCCAGCCTTTATTCACATTCCACTGTGATAAAATAAATCTTTCACCTTTATTATCACCAGCATAAGGGCCTTTCAAATATACTTTGTCTCCATTTTTAAACTCTTCTTCTTCTTCTTCTTCTTCACCTGCCTTCTTTTTAACATAAGCCTGTAAAATATTCTCTGCGTCTTCACCATCTGATTTCTTATTCGACCATTTATATTTTTTAGGCCTCTTTTTAGTTATCTGATATTTGTGAACATACCAACCTCTGCCTTGTTTATCACCT
>CAYZVE010000075.1:2244-5305 GCA_964481805.1 uncultured archaeon
CTTTTTAGTTATCTGATATTTGTGAACATACCAACCTCTGCCTTGTTTATCACCTATCCAGCCTTTATTCACATTCCACTGTGATAAAATAAATCTTTCACCTTTATTATCACCAGCATAAGGGCCTTTCAAATATACTTCGTCTCCATTTTTAAACTCTTCTTCTTCTTCTTCTTCACCTACCTTCTTTTCAACATAAGCCTGCAAAATATTCTCTGCGTCTTCACCAAATGATTCATCTATACCACTAAGTTCTTCAACCGCGTATAGTAAATTATCCACACCGTGTTCATCTAACATCACATCTAGGATTCTAAAATCCTCGTCTGTAAGAGGAATATTGATTTTTTCTTCAACTGTTAATACATCAGGTCCTGGCTTAGTTTTACCTTCGTTTAGTTCATCATCCATATTGTAATGCACATCTTGACCTTCAACTTGAGCTTCAGAAGCTCCCATTTTTAATTTTTGTATAATTTTATCTTTCTTATTAAGAGCTATTTTCTTTTTACTCTTGTGCGGACGATACTGTATATTCTCAGCCTTCGAGAGTAACGGTTCATTTTTCCACCATTCAATAAATTTACGTATTTTAAATTCATTAAATCCTTTACTTTTAAATGTATTTAATATTTCCTCATCAGAAGCGCCTTTATCTTCTAATCTCTGCATCAATTCATATACTTCTGGTGTATGCGTATTCCCCATAGAACTTTTTCTATGCGGACGATACCCTTTATTTTTCATCCACCATGCCAACGCCCAAGGATTATCTATTTTTGGATTTTTCTTCATTTCCTTGACATCCTCTTCCCAACCTTCAGGTGTTACTGCTTTCTTTTTAATTTCTTTCAATTTTTCAATATCACTTTTAGTTATTCCACTGGGTTCCCCTGGTAAATAAATATAATTCTCATCACCAAGAACATTTAACCATACTCCAATAGCATCACAAGTATCATATAAATCTTCCCATCTACTGTCAAAATCATCTTCATCTATAGAATCACCTAGTATATCAAGAACAGCTTCAAATTCTGCTGCTTCATCTCTTCCTATTTTTGCTTCAATATGCCTAACATATCCTTTTAATTTTTGCACTAGATCATTCAAAGTATCAGCATTATAATCATTTTCTATTGCATAGAACTCTTCTTCAATATCAATATTTACTTTCCAATTGCGAGCTATTTTCTTCTTTGCAGAAAATATATTCCCACTTGTTTGTAATTCATTTATTTGAATTTCATCTTGAACACCAGGTTCTGCTTGTATTTTTGATTTTACTTTGTCATTATAATATTGTTCAAATTCCCTTCCATATCCTTGATCTATTATTCTTCTTGCATTCCATGGAGCAACAGTTGGATGAAAACCTAGACGTCTTACTACACGTTGACGACTCCTTAATGATAATCCGTCCCACCAGCCAGTCCAATCAGATTGAGCATATTTCTTTACGGCTTGTTCTAAAATGTCTGCTGCTCTTTCTCCACAACCACACTGTCGTGATATTTCGCCATGTGCTCGCCACAGCATGTCTTGCTCGTCTTTGCCTTCTATCACTATAGAAGAGGATTTTATATTAATCTTAGGTGGTGTAACATCCACATAAACACTATATCCGTAATCTCTATCTAAAATAAATCCAGGGGAACAACCACAACTACACCCTGCTAATTGACTCCAATTCATTACTCTAGGCTGTATATTTAATTGCTCACATACTTGGGATAATAATTCTTTATAAACTCTCCAAGGTCTATTATATCTATTACAGATATTTTCAATAACAGTTTCTTTTTCAAAGATATAAACTCTAGTCTTTTTAGGTTTAACCCCCATATCTTCCCACGTCCTAGTATTTATACTAGTAATCGTCCATTCTGAAGTATCATAATAAATAGCTTTTGCTTCATCTTCTGTCATACCTACAATACTAATACTAGAAACAATTGCTTTTGTATTCGAAATAATTTTTATATTAGCAAACGGTTGTACTTGCTCTTGTAATATTGCAGGATGCTGTTCACGGTTTAAACCTCTTAAGAACTTTCTTGCTTCATATATTCTAGCAAAATGTTTGCCTGCGTAGATTCCATCCTTATAAAGATAGAATTTTCCATGCACCTGTCTTATTTGATACATATGACCATCGTCTGCAAATACGGAATCTATTAATTGATCTGCTTGTTTATTCATAAACTCTCTAACTAGTCTTCCAGCTATTGTTTCTATGTTTGATTCCACCTGAACTCCTTCTATATCGGCAGATAATGTTTCAGCTTCGTCTGCTAAAGAATTTAATTCACTAGTTGACTTTGTGAAAAACCCAATCAATTTATTAAAAGCATTCTTCATCCAATCCCAAACACCAGCAAATCTAACAAACGATAATTTTTCTTCCTCTGCTTTAGTTGGATCAAACAAATTTAGTTGGACGATCTTTTTTGTAATTTTCTCTGGGAATTGATTATTATAAATATCAATCTGGCCTTCTATTTGTTCTATAACTTTCTTTGTAATTAATCCTAATGTTTTCCCAAATTCAAGTAATGTTGCTGCATCTTTCTGTTTTCTTTCTTTTGCATGGACATCTGTTACTTCTTGTGTTAATGACGTCAGAAGATTATAACTTTTGCCCTTAAACAAAAATGCAACACGTTCAATCTTTTCAATGGAACCAAACTGATCTTCAATACTGCCCACTAATTTTTCAAGCTGTGGAGTTATTTCATCTTGAAGCTTCTTATAAGATTTTTCGTACCTTTTTTGAGCAGGATTTACAATTGCATCAAAAGCAGATTGTGCGTCTCTTTTTACTTCCATAAGTTTTCCTTTGGCTTTGAAAAGGTCATCAAAAACATCTTTTTCTAACTTTAATAAAGCCTTTTGTGCGTCACCGGATACTTGCAGAAATTTTTCTCCTTTCTCTGGTTTTATGGTTCTGTTTGGTGCGCGGTAGAAAGGTGATAATTTATAAGTAGTCTCAATCCCATCCTCATCCGCTCGTTTTATAAAAAATCTTTTATTCATATTTTTTTAACTCCATCTCTTTTAT
>CAYZVE010000076.1:0-5265 GCA_964481805.1 uncultured archaeon
CGCAATTCATCCCCTGAATAAATTCAGGGGGTTTCTTGCTTAGGAAGATCTAAACTTTTTCTTCTTTCAGCAATTTCCTTGCAATTAAAAAAACAACTAGTGCTATTACAACAAAGTTTATTGCTGATCCGAAAAACGATCCCCAGCTAATGACAATTTTTCCTAAAGTTAGTGTTGCTGTTTCCCAAGCTCCTCCGGGAATAAATGGAGTTATTATTGGCATGATTACATCTTTTACCAATGACTGAACCAATGCTATAACTGCTGCACCCATTATGAATGCTATTGCTAACTCCAAAATTTTATATTTCTTTAAAAAACCCATAAATTCTTTCAGTATACCCATAATTACACCTCATTTAGAGATTCATTTTTGGATATTTAAAATAAAAAAGTTTTATAAAATTATAAACACTAAAGAAATTATGGAAAAAAAGGAATTGATTGGAAAAGTTACCCACTTTTTTGACAAAATATCAGTGGTCGTTATAAAATTAACAAATAAGCTTAGTGTCGGAGATGAAATATTAATTCAAGGAACAGAAACGAATTTCACACAAAAAGTAGAATCAATGCAGGTAGAACATAAAAATATAGAAAAGGCAAAGGCAGGAGACGAAGTCGGCATGAAAGTTAGTGAGAAAGTCAAAGAAAATGATTCGGTTTACAGGATAATGAAATGATTTTTTATTTTTCTGTCGGGCAATTTAGCCAATCATAAAACCTATAAAAGATTATTACCGTATTATTAATAGTGCTATCAATGGCCCGGTTAGCGTAACCTGGTTAGCGTAGGAGCCTGTGGAGCTCTTGGTTGGGGTTCAAATCCCCGGCTGGGCCCAAAATACGAAGTTCAAACCCCTATATGCAGTGTTTAAATATAACTCATGGGATTTGAATAATATGCAGAAAGAGCAGAAATTAGACATCCACAATCACAAGAGAGAATACGCAAGCATAAGGAAAAGACTGAACAATCTTTCTCCTAAAAATAGGAAACTGATAAACGAGTTTGACAAATATTACCAACAGTGAAAAAGAAAAACATGCCAATTACAAAGCCGAAGGATCTTTTGACTAAAGCTGAAGTAACAACATGATCAAAAAGCTGAAAATCCTCAGAAGAAAGCCCTATTATTCATGCTGTATGAATTGGGTTGCAGGCTGGGGGAAGTGGGTAATCTTAGAGTGGGTAATTTTACAAAAACAGAACATGAGTGTCAGGTCTTTCTGAAAGGAAAAACAAGATCTCGATTACCAAAGATAATAATATCAGCCCCGCAGTCAATGAGTTCTTGTTTGGTCATGATAATAGTTGAAATTGTAAAATAATTAGACTCTATTATCTCTCTCAATCTCTTTCAAAACTTGTTTCAATTCTTTAACAGTTGTATTTCCATAACCCCCATCAACAAAGGTCCTGTAAACATCCGATAGTGCTAAGATACCATCAGAACACAATATTATTGTTCTATTCCTAAGCAAATCTTTAGTGAACTCTTTTAACGGTCTGGTTGGTATTTGAGCATACAGCATAAGGATTAATTAGAAGTTAGATTTTTAACTCTAATTAACATATTTCTGTCATGAGTATTGCAATAGGTTCAAAATACAGAGAAACAATAACCATATTAAGAGAAGGAATTAGAAAAGGGACTATTACTGTCAGAGAAGAACATATAAGAAGGCTTACCTGTTACTTTTGTGGTAAACCTATAGTAGGAAATAGAATTATACTAGAATTGCCTATGAAAAATGGATTTTCGAGGTATTCTACAGATGAGCAATGCTATAAAGATGCCAAGAGGTATTTGTATGATCAACAAGGGGAAATTAGTTTATCTTTTAATTAACCTTAAAAAACTCCATTCTGATCCTGATTAAAAACTTTTCCAACTTTCTATCAAAGTTGTGTAAATCCCGTCCCATACAATTTCACCTCAAAGTTATTTTTGAGGTCCGTCTGGGATTTCTAGTATTTATCCTTCTGTGCTCCCTGTTATAAACGGTATGCAGGGAATGGGCTATGTGTAATAACTATATGCATTGACTAACAAATTCAGGAACAATTCCATAATGGAAAAACTAAACAAAAGGTCATTAGGTATATAGGCACCATCGATACATTAATTAAGAAGCTGGACATCGCTGACAAAATTCTGAAGAAGATTCAATGACTTATTGCACATAGCCCAGGGAATGAGTGTTTCAATTGTAGTTAAATCTCTAAAATTTCAATTTCTATTTTGATAAGCTCGTATAACAGCAAAAATATGAGGGAGACCTTCAAGAGCACTTAAAGTATAAACATTCGAATTCCCTTTTCTTCTTATAGGCACCCCATTCCAAGCATCTTCATAACCTGGTTTATTCTAATTTCAGCGGTAAGTCCATCTCCTACAAACTTTACTGTAAAAGCTTCATTCTCACCTTTATAAAAAGGAACTTCCTCTCCATTTAAGAGAGACTTTACCATTCTTTGTTTTTCTTCTACTAAGCTCATAATTTTAATTTAGACTAAAATAACTTAAATAACCAACTATTCCCCTAAAATAGAAGACAAATTTAACTACAAAATCTATGCAGGGGATGAGATTTGAACTCACGTATCCACTAAGGAACTAGGCCCTCAACCTAGCGCGATTGACCAGACTACGCGACCCCTGCTCACTGAATAAATTCATAATCTAGAATTTTAAATATTAATTTGCCAGCAAGAATCTCAGTTATTTTATTCTCACCCAAAGGCCTAGTTTCTGTAATGTCTAACCCAACTATATTAGCAAACTCGCAAATCATTTTTAATTTCTCAATAAACTCATGGTATTTCATCCCATCAGGCTCAGGAGTGCCAATCCCTGGAGCAATGGAAGGGTCAAATACATCCATATCCACACTCAAATAAATATCTCTTCCTTTAATAAAATTCTTGAGTTTATTTGAGTCAGGGTTAACCAAAATATCCTTAGAATATTCATCCTCAAACTCATCCCCGCATCTTGCTCCAATAATGCAAACATTTCTTTTTCCAATAATTTCACTAAGCCTCCTTAACCAAGTATTATGAGTGTATTCGCTTCCTTCCCACACTTCCTTTAAGTCATAATGCGCATCAAATGAAACTATTTTTGTCCCTTTTGGAAATGCTTTGACTGCGCCTAAGCTTATGAGATGTTCTCCTCCAAGCATTAATGGAAACTTCTTTGCATTGATAATTTCTTTGACTTGCTCTTCTATTCTTTCCAATGTTTTTTCTGCATTCCCCCTGACAGGTTCTATATCGCCTATATCCACAATCTTGACCTCATCCAAAAGATTTTTTTTAGTTTCAATGTCAAACGGCTCTATAAAATTAGCTGCTTCCCTTATGATTTTAGGCCCAAACCTTGTTCCAGGAATATAATCAACAGTCGAATCCAGGGGGACTCCAAATACAACTACTTGTGCATCTTCAATTTTGCTATTGTTTGGAAATGAGCTTATATTATACATATAATTATCCATCAAACCACATCAGTTAATTTTTTTTATTTCCTTCCAATTTTTTATTTCTTTTAGATAATAGGAATACACCAACAGCACAAATAATAACAGTAGTCATAATGACAGTGAACACAACCTCAGGATAAACATTTGCATTTTCTAAACCATAAACTCTTGGGAGTTGCGAAAGTACAGCAGCAGCTAACCCACGCGGAAGCATCATTGACATCAAATTCCTGTTTTTCATGAATTCAACATCTTTAAGAGTTGATAAATATACAGAAAATATTCTACCAATCAAAAGCAGGGAAGAGAGTAATATACTTAAGAGAACAAGGTGCCAATTGCCAATCATTACAATCATACCTAAATAAACAAAAAAGAATGTTCTCACGAGAAATGATATCTCTGAATGGAATTCTTTCATTGTTTTTCCTATTTTCATCTCCTGTTTCGATTGTATTATTTTTGATATTGTTTTTGCATTTCCCAAAACTAACCCAAATATAAGTGATGAAATAGCACCATTTCCTCCTATGCTTTCAACAAGGGAATATATTAAAAATACTATGGCTAATGTTAGTATATTCTTATAAGGTGCTTCTTCTATTGATTTCAAGATTTTTAGCCAAATCACTCCTATTATTAAGCCAAGCATTGCTCCTATTGAGAATTCACTTGCTATTCCATGTGTAAGTGTATAAAGGTTGCTTCCTGATGGCGTCACTAATAACTGAATAAGTGTAATTCCAATAACAACTGTAAGCGCGTCTGTAAATGCTGATTCTAAGCTCATTAAAGTCTCAATCTTCTCAGAGACATTGATTTTTCTTATCAAAGGAACAACAATTGAAGAGCTAGATCCACCAATCATTGCCCCAAGAAGTAGGCCGGGAAGTATATTCCAACCCAAAAAAGTTTTTGTAAATAAGGTTGTAATAATCATAGAAATTGTTACCCCAAGTATTGCCAAAATGGTTGCCCTTGAACTTTCCTGAAAAACTCTATAAATGTTTAGATTTAACCCCCCTTCAAAAAGAAGTATCATTAAAGCAATGGCTGCAAATATTTGGGAATAATTCATGAAAATAGAAACGTCAAACAAATTAAATATAGGACCAAATAAAAGACCAAGGACTAAAAGAATGAGAATATCTGGAATTCCAGTTTTTTTAAATAGAAAATCCCCGAGAAATCCTAAGATTATAATAAAACCCATTACACCAAATAATCCTGATATTAACATGAATAGATTATATGATTTAGTGATAATATTTATTTGTCTTTATCTAAAAATATAGGAATGTTAGCATCAATTGACAGGGAGTATGAAAAAATGCAAAATAAGCAATTGTCTTCTATTTGGATTATGATGTGGATATCTTTTATAATATTAATTTCTATGATTTTTTAATGCCCCCGACGGGATTTGAACCCGTGTTTTAAGCTTGAGAAGCTCATGTCCTTGACCGAACTAGACTACGGGGACCTGAGTAAAATAGTGATTAAGAATTTATATAAAGATTTGCTAGTTAATTATTTTGTTTTTTAGAATCAGGGATAAATATCTATATTCCCTTAAGGATAAACAGTGATCCTATGTATAAAAATATTGCTCTTCAGGCATCTTCGGCTTTGCAACAATATTTCAATGGAACTCAAGTTCGTGGCGAGTTTCGTTGGGAAGGGGCAGCTGTATTTCTTGGGGCATTAGTGGCAATTGGAATTCCTATTTATCTCTACGGTTTAATTAGAGATAAATTGATAAAATAAAATTAAAAT
>CAYZVE010000077.1:0-5242 GCA_964481805.1 uncultured archaeon
GTGACTGAATGAAAATAAAATACTTGATAATTTTGGTTTTCTTTTTATTTTTAACAAAGGGCGTTAATGCCATTTGTTCTGATTGCAATGACAACAATTATGAAACTGGAGATCTTGATTGCCAATGCGATGAGGCAGAAGAATGCAAGGATCCCTATCATAAAAGTATAGCATATGTTGCAGATAAAAATCAGCATGGAACTGATTATTGCTATGACAGCAATACTGTTGCAGAATATTATATAAATTGTGGTTATCTCTGGTTTATGGATGACTCGTTAGAAATAGACCTCATTGACTGCAAAAGATGCGAAAAATGCAATGATGGGAGATGTGTTTATGATTTCAGCAGCAATAACGGGATAACCTCTTATAAAGTTGTCGGGCTTCCTCCGCCTGGTTTAATTTGTGATTCTGGCATGTTAAAAGAGAGTGGATCATGCTTGCCCGCTGACGTATATTATTCATCTGGTTATGAAGGAAATTCAAACAGTTATGAAGTAAAGTTAGTAGATAAAAACCAAAAAATCCTTGACATTGAAATTTCTGGCGGATGTGCTGCAGAGATAGGAAGTGTAACTTATTCTGACCAAATTATACTTGAAGGGGATTGCTTCTATCCCGATTCGGGCAGCAAAATTAAAAAGATATGCTGGGAAGCCTATGATCTTGTAAATGTCTATTGGGGATTACCTTCAGGGGTTGCCACGACAACAACCTCGACTTCTACTACCACAACTTCAACCACATCCACAACCACCGCAACCATATGCGCCTTATCCAGCCCTTCTATCTACAAAAACTGTACTGGTCCTGATGGATGCTGCCAGCAAGGAGACTCAATCTCAATGACAGGAACATTGAATGGGGCAGCACCTTGTGCTAATGCTAATAAATATCAAATAGATGCATCTGGTGGGACATGCACGATCCAATTCTTAGGAGGGGACATTTCAGGCATAACCAGCTCCGCTGCAATAAACCCAACCCGCACTAGTGTCAGCGGAACATGGCAAATATTATCAATACCTGCTGACTGCCAAGGCAAGACTGTATCCGCAACTTACGGGGCATTATGGAATGGAAACCCAGGAATAGGGATGAGAATATCTCAAATACCAAGCCCTGCAGCGTCTGGCTCATTTGCATTCTGCTCGCCAATCACAACCACGACGACAACATCGACAACCACAACGACAATTTCAGATGATATTTTAGGCCATGATCAATTCAACTGCAATAACATACTCAAAAGTTGTGCTACCGGTTTAGTATGCGATGATGATGTTGACTTACTCGATCTTTTAATTGCAGAAGGGGGATGCTGTTATGATTATGAAAATTGGAATGCTGAAGGAAATTACTGCAACAAGGCAATAACCGGGAAAATTTATGAAATGACTACAAATTCAGACGGTTCATTTTCTGAAAAGATATTTAACAACATTAAAGTCTTATACCAAATTAGGGACAGCCTTATTTTTGCAGGAAACGATGTTATAAAAAATGTAAACAATCAGGGAGAATTTTCTTTGAACCCAGAAAATCATGTTAGTGGATGGAATAGTAATATATTATTTGATTGGAAAGTGAAGCTATTCGCATTGGATTCAAGAAATGAGATAATTGGAGAATGGAGCAACAGTTTTAATGATGATGATGAATATAAATCAGGCTCTGGATATGTAAACCAAATAGTCCGAATACATACAGATATGCCCTACTGGAGGAAAAGTAATTATGAATCTTCAAATTATGAAAGCCAGAAAGCCAACAATACTGTGCCCCAATTTCAGCTAAGCTCTGCAGAAGGATCAGAGAAAGCAATAGCTGTTAGGTGGAATGGAACCTTAACTGTTGATGAAAGCGGGAATTACACGATAGGTGTTTATATTAATGGCGGAGTGAGGTTATGGTTGAATGAATCTTTAGTCATAGATAATTGGGAATATAACAAAAGTCAATCAGAAAGAAAAGTTAACACAAGTTTAAATCAAGACTTTTATCCGTTAGTTGTAGAGTATTACCATTATCTTGACGGGACTGATCCTATGATATTCTGGGAATTTGAAAATATACAAAAACAAGCGATACCTAAAAGTAATTTAGAGAGAATTTCGTTAGACTTTAAAGAATATAAAGCATCTGGAACTTCATTTGAGGAATTGGCTTTTGATTCAAAAAGCGTTCTCTACACTGACAATGAACCCAATTACCAAGTTTCATTTATAGAGGACCCAAATGTTTATCATTCAGAAAGAAAGCCAGTAATCTTAATTCATGGGCTTCATGGTGAGTCAGGATATTGGAAAGGAGATGATTTCTATAAAAAATTACAGGACAAAGGCTTTGATGTTTGGCAGTTCTATTACCCGGGAGATCAGAGTAATTATTACAATTCGGCTTTATTGGGAGATGCAACAGAATATATCCTTAAAAATTATCCAAATAAGAAAGCTAATTTGGTTTCCCATAGCAATGGCGGGCAGGTTGCACTTGGATACGTACAAAATCTTGGAGCGACACCGGCTGGAATAAGAGTTTTATTCAATGATGATGTCGAAAAATTATTACAAATAGCACCACCAAATTATGGTGTTTATAATGTAAATAGGTTATTAAAAGATGAATTAAAACCGATATATCTCAAATGTAAGTTATTTGAATTCTTTTTTCATCTAATGGATAGAGATAAAAACGAACCTGCTTATATGGATTTAGCTGTTGGAAGTGATTTTACATGGGAAATGAATAGTAAAAACCTCAATCCAACTGTCTCATATATTGTCATAACTGGAACTCAAGATTGGAACTGTGGATCAATTTGCCCTGAGGCTTTTGAAGCTGATGATTCTGATACATTTGTTTCTGTTGTAAGTGCAAGTTTATTGAACAAAAATATTCCTCTAATTACTGTTAATAAGGATCATGGGCAAGAAATTGGAAAGTCAACTATTCCATTAAGTCAAGAGTACCAGATTGATGATATGATAAATATTATAACAGCTTTTATTGAGAACCAAGGTACAACCAAGATAAAAAGTTTCTTGGATCAAGGGGAAAAATACATAGATGGTAATGATGTTTTAGCAGATTCAAATCCTTTTACAGAAGGTGCTGTGTTAATCAAATTTGAGGAGTTAAATCCAAAAAGAGTTGAACTAAGTAATTCTCAAAGGGGTTATAAGTTTTCATTGAATGTTAACAGTTACACTGGTGTATGGTATCATTTTACTGATAATAAAACGGCTTTCTTTGGGTGCGTGATGAATACATTTCCAATTCCAGATTTAAACATAATAGATTTAGGGGTGTGTGGAGTGGGGATTTATTTTGAAGAGCCAACTCTATTAAAAATATGCGTCAACAAAGTTTTATCAAAATTCAAAGCTGAATTGTCTGATTATGATTTTTATACATGTTTGAATTATAAACCTATAGACTGGGGTCTTACAGTTCCAAGCGGAATTTATGATTTAATAGTTGATGGTGAGGATAGTGGTTATGATATTGAAATTAAAGCAGGACAAACAGTGATGTATGAAATAAGATTTCAAGAAACTACTACGACCACAACTACCACACCAATCACAACCAGTACAACAACTGTTTTTACAACAAGCACCACATTTTTACCAACCACTACAACTCTAGTAATAATTTGTGACCAATTCACAACCTCATGCCAAGTGTCATGCAAAGATACCAAATGCGATCTAGCCAAGTATGAATATTGTGTTTACGAATGGAATCCTCCTTCCCCGTGTAAATCTATAACTATGACAATATATCCAGGCGATAAAGCACCCTGGATGGTATGCACATCAAGAGGCAGTTGCATCTTGAAAGGAAAATCATTAATTCCTGGAACAACCACTACAACAATACCACCAACAGGGGAAGTCATATTATGCAACAATCAAACAACTAGTTGTTATCATACCTGCAAGAAATGCCCATCTGATTATAGCTACTGCGAGTATGAATGGACTAGCAACTGTGCCAACAGGACTGGAACATTGCAATCAGGTGAATCCTTGCCTTGGTTGGTTTGTACAACCAGAGGTACTTGTTTCATGAAAGGGTATAGGTAAGAAAATGACTAAAGAAATTAGCATGGATGATAAGGTAATGGATATTCTTTTGAAATATAGAGAAGAATATATAAAAAATTTTAGTTGGCCATGGTTAGATGAATATCCTTTGAGCATGAAAAATGCCAATAAATCCCTTCTAGCTTCTATTTTAGATTTTCAAATGGACGCTGATTTAGTTTGGAAAAATGCAGAGATATTAACAGAAGAAGTTTTCAAAGACCCTAAAAATCTTTGGAACTATATATTAGAAAAATATCCAAATAAAGAAGATTGGGATAGTTTTTTATTGGAACAGAAAAAGAAAGGTTTTTCAATTCATAGGTTTGACTGGGCAACAAAAAAAATTTGGGAAGTGGCAAAAGAAATAGTAAAAGATTATAACGGGGATTCAAGAAATATTTGGAAGGATTTTAATTCAAAAGAAGAATTAATTGAAAATATTAAAAAAGCCATTGTTACTAAATCGGATACAATTCCAAGAATGATTATTTTGGCGTTGAATGAAAAGAAACATATTAAAATTAAAAGTGATGTCAAACCAGATATTCATGTAAAGAAAGTTATAGGGAGATTATATTTTGGTTCTGAAGTAAACGAAAAAAAGGCACTTGAAATAACTAGGAAGTTATCTCCAGAAAATCCTGGTATTTTGGATAACCCCCTTTATATGATAGGCAAAAATATATGCAAAAAAGAACCTGAATGTGAAGCTTGCCGTCTCAATCAAATATGTGAGTATAGAAAAAATCATAATAACCTCCTCCAACCCAAAGTGAGCGAAACTTGAAAACTACCATATGTATTTTATCGGTTTTTAATGGCCGAAATTTGCATATATTGAATGATTTTTGTGGGATACTACTATATCTTAGCATGGAAGCTCAACCCTACTATAACCAGACAATCACTTGCAATACCCAAACTATCAAATGGATTTCTTATATCTTTTTCCAGTTGATTCAACTTCGCATTGACGCACTTCACTCCTTCTGTCACCCTGCTCGCAGGAACTAAATTAATCCTTTCGATTCTTGGGATAATCAAGCGAATCGCAACGATTATTATCTTCCTTCCGTTTGGCATTCCATCAGAGGTGAAGTGTTATGCAAAGTGTAAATGCAACTATCAGAAGAGTAAGGGAAGAA
>CAYZVE010000078.1:0-3134 GCA_964481805.1 uncultured archaeon
ATACTTATGAAAAATGTAAAGAGTTAAGAGAAAGTTACAAGAAAGAACAAGAGAAACTATTACTAGCTAAATTTGGCGGTGCTCCAGAACAAGAAACGCCTAGACCTAGACCCTCGTTTACATAAACAATAAAACTTCCAGCCTTTTTATATATTCTACTAATTCAATATCAGGTGAATATTAATGGGTTTAATTGACGAAAAGTGTGATGGTTGCGGCGATAAGGTGAGTCCACTTGTTCCTTTAGCAGTGTTAGATGAACTGCCAAGTGGGGGGACAAGAATGCTCGTTAAATATTACTGTAAAGATTGTGCTGAAATACTGTTAAATGAAAGTGAAGAACTAGAGAATGAACCTGACGACTCTGGCTAGGATTATTATATATCGTTACATATTTAAATAATGG
Source organism: uncultured archaeon (assembly GCA_964481805.1). Classification (GTDB taxonomy): domain Archaea; phylum Aenigmatarchaeota; class Aenigmatarchaeia; order CG10238-14; family CG10238-14; genus CG10238-14. The sequence continues at coordinate 407 of CAYZVE010000078.1, forward strand.
GTTTACCGATATAACTCTATTATCATTGCAATTAACCCAAAAAGTTTATAAGTCGGTATTTATTATCATTAAAAGTGATAGTATATAAAGTCGAGGAATAAGATTTATATATCTGTTTTTATATTTAATCAATTGATTAAGTAAGTGTTTGATATGAAGAACGAAAAAGTTTTGGTTGAAATTATTTTTGAAGGTCGAGCCATTAGTATTTATAAAGTTATTCAGATGATTCGTCATCTTGATTATAGTTCACTTGAAAAAGTGACTTTTAAAAGACCGAAAAAAATTAATGGAAAATAATTATTTATATAAAGTTTTTGATATAAAATAGATAATTTAACCAAAAGATTTATATATTACTTCGTATTTATATTTTATTGCTCGGAAAGAGGCAAGGACGCTTGCCGACCAGAGTAAGACCATCCTTGAGCAAGAGGCATCTGGTAGTTAATAAGCCCCAACGTTCCCCAACACCAAAGTTAACTTGAGTTGTTGGATAAGGACGTTGGTATAATATTATTTTTTGCTCAGTTGACTAATTATACTTATACTTTACTACTTGACCACTTATCCAATAATGAACCGTTCCTCTTGATACTTTTTCATCTAAACGTTTCTTTATTTCATCTTGAATTTTTCTCTCGGTCATTCCTTGTTTTCTAAGTTCGAGAGCAAGTATATAGGCTTTATATGACTTTTGTTTTGGATGCCGAAGAACAGTTGTTGCAATAATTTCCTCATCAAATTGAACTGGAACCCGATTATATTTCATTTTTGTCAACCATATATTTGTTGGATTTGTGCTTGCTTCAACCGCACTTACTTTTCGATTTTCAAAATCTATCGCTATAGCATCTGGAACAGTTCTTGAGTCGAGACGAATTACTCGTAACCCATTTTTTTCAAGTTCATTTATTGCTTTTTGAAGAATCTCTTCATGTTTTTTCGATGCCATTTTATTCCCCATGCTCAATATAATGAGCACCTCATATTTAAATGTTATGCTCATAAGCATTGAGCAGTCCAAAGGACAACTTTAAAATATTTAATTTTATTATCCATTTTTTGGCATATTACATTAATTTTATAAAAAGTGCGGGCGGGGGTTGCCCCCATTACATGAGGGATGGACACCGCACCCCCAAAGCCAGACGGTTTATCTCTGCCCGCTCATGAGAAATATAAACTGTGAGAAATATTTAAATCTTTTGGTGGAATTTTACAGTAATGGAAGAATTATACTATTTATAAGTTGAATTACTGTAGCTATTGCTGTCAATCCAAAAACACTCCAGAGAATCCTATACATCACATCTAACTTGTACGAATTTTTATCTATCCTTTTGTACATTAAAACAACTTCTACAGCTACCTGTTTTTGCCATGCTGTTTCAGCCATTCTTACAAGGTCTGCTGGACAATCGTTAGATTTTGCAAGCATTTCAAGAAATTCATTGTCATTCATAAAGTCCACATCAAGACATATTTTATTAATCGAGTATTTAAAGTTTTTCCATTAATTTAACAGTTAATTTTTAATCCATTGACTTATTTTTGTTATACCAATAATATCTTCATCAAATGATAAATCAAGCGGGTCCAATATTTGTTCAAATGTTGACTTTAAAAATTCTATATATTTAGTTATATCAACATCTCTTGTTTTTGTCGTTTCTACTGGTTTAACTGTTATTCCAGATATTTTTTTATTAGTTTTAATAAAACTTATTACTGACCCAACACCTACTTGATAACCTTTTTCTGTAAGTAATCTTGCGGCTTTAACATGTTGAGGAGTAGTTTTCGTGTATTCTTCCAATTCTTTGTTTATTGTAACGTGAAATGCTAAATCCTCTATATTTTTCCAACTACGATTTTTAAACATGAAATAAGCATTTTTAATCAATTCTATAATTTTCTGTTTGCCAATCTCCATCTGTTCTGGCGTTTCAATTTCAGATAGAACCTTTTTGGTTTCGTTAAAAACATTCTTAATTATTTTTGGCGTATGCTTCTTTTTACCAGTAAGTCCCTTAACATCAACCTCGCCATCTTCTAGGACTCCGAAATAATTTTTCTTTCTATCACTTAAACAAACATATCGGTAAGTTTTATCTATTTCAAATTCTATATCATATTTACTTTGAGTCCACTTTATCAATTCATCTAATTTTTCTTTAGGCGGATTCTTTACGAAAATAGAATCGGTGTCGCCGTATAATACTTCCACGCCTAATTTCTGAGTGGCATGTTCCGCCGTCTTTTTAATGATATGACGTCCAATCGCAGTAATTTCTTCTGATACCGATGGGCAATAAAACATGAATGAATCTGCACCAAATACCCCGTAGCTGGCGTTTAATATTACTTTAATTGCTTGTTCATTCACACTATACCAATTTTTAAGTTTTTCATCCTTCAGATTGTCTCCAGCATGTTTATACCATAAAACCCGCAAATCCCTAAGGGAACCTATTAAAAGGCTTTCTAATGATTTATGTTTAGTACAAATCCAATGTGGTAACTCGCCAACCGTATTGGATTTGCATTCCTCGTGTGTGCATCGAATAGTTGAATAGCCGATGTTATAAATCTTAAAAATGCTTGGGTAAAGTGAGGCGAAATCTAAAACTGAAACTTTGAAATGTGTACCAGTTACAGGGTCGAATACAATTGCTCCTTTATATTTTTTACCTTTAATAACGGCTTTAGAAACTGTTTCTCCTTT
>CAYZVE010000078.1:3234-5214 GCA_964481805.1 uncultured archaeon
ACATTTTCTATTGGCATGCGGCTCATTCGTTCCAAAATAATAATTAAATTCATAACTAAATCATTGTTATAAGTAGTAAGTTCAAGAGTTATCTCGGCGTCATTCATGCAATATTTAATTAAATCGTGATATGTCATCTCGCTTAATTGTGTTTTCTCATGTTTAATTTTTCCTTTTTTAATTAGTGCTGTAGCTACCGAGTCCAAATCTTTATTTTTATATTTAGATTTAAACGCATAAACTCGCATGGCATTAATAGAGAAAAATTTATATAAATCAATATGAAAACCACGCCGTAACATACACAATCTTTTATGAATAATTATTGGTATTATACTATTTGGAATTCCTAAACGTAATGCTCTATAATATAAATATTTAAAGTCAAAATCATCACCATTAAAAGTGATTATAATAGGATATTTATTCATCTCATTAAAAATTGTCTTAATTAATTCCTTTTCATCAGTAAACCAAACAACCTTATCAACATTATCAGGTAATTTTGTAAATTCTTTATTTTCTTGAAGCAAGACTAAAGCCATTCTTTCTCCTCGATTACTCGCAAAACAAGCCATTAAAACTGGAAGAAGAGCAGTTTCAGCATTAGGAATTTGATTTTCACTTTCATTATAAACTTCTATATCTAAACTCACCCGTTTAAAATTTGGAGCTGGATACTCTAATAATCTAGCCCATCTTTCAAACATTTCATATTCCTCGGGACTAAGATTTTTAAATTTACTGAGGATTTCTTTAATTCTATATTGTGCATCTTGGTCAACTTGAAACACCAATTTACCATTTTCTTTTAAGTACGGCATCCCCATTTTTATATCATTATCATAAATAAAACTCTGAAAGAAGTTAATGTGATTTTCATATGCATCGTCTATTTTATGACTGTTCCTTATGGCTAACGGATTCTCTAATGTTACCTTCCACATTTCTATTTCATCATCAATTAACGCATCATATTTCTTTACTACTTCTTTTTTAATTAAACTTTTCCAGTTGATATGTGGTTCTGTTTTTGTTAGAAAGTACGGTTTAAAATCAACATCAATCCATTCTTCTATATCTTCAGTTTTATCATTATAAAGCTTTAATACAATCCCGTTTAAAGTAGGATTATAGGATGCTGATAGTGGATAGAGCATTTTAGTCACTTGTTATAATTGTTATGAACGTTATTTATAAAGTTTTCTGTAAATTAATCAATTGATTAAGAAACCGTAAAGTTTAAATTTATGTATGTTTAGATTAACTTGATTAAAATGGATATAAAAATAGACTATGAATGGCATGGGTTGGCAAGAAAAGTTAAGACTGGTAAAATTGCGATTTATACAAAGGACAGAAAAAAGAGGTTGGGATATACAACATTCGCAGTTGAGGAAACACAAATTTCTGTTGATGACTTATATGTAAGTAAATCCTATAGAAGAAGAGGTTTTGGAAGATTATTAATGATGATGGTTATGGCATTAGCTGAAGAAGTTAAAAAGCCAATCTTTCTTTTTTCGACCGATGAAGGTATTAGTTTTTATGAAACCCTTGGGATGAGACGGATAGTTGATTATAAGAAGTGGGATGATGTAAAAGTTAAATTTATGAATCTTAATTCTAAAAAGAAATTTATTGAACAATGTAGCGATGAGGATTTCGTGTGGGTTCCATCTGGAATGAGGCGTATTAAAATATATCTTTAGGTGATAATATGCAAGTATTTCTAAGATTAGGTAAAAATCAGAACGTTAATATACAAAAAACCCGTAATAGTATATTTACTCCTAATATTTCTAAATCATTTACTTTTTTTCCAGTTCCATCATTTTTAAATGAACATAAATGTACATGTGGAAAAGAAGCAACGGTAATACTCGATGATATGAGTTGTATCTGTTCTGAGTGTGTAAAGGATAGATTTAAAAATACAAACAAATTTGAAATGGTGGAAGACCTTTCTTTTTCTTTAAC
>CAYZVE010000079.1:0-5206 GCA_964481805.1 uncultured archaeon
GAATAGAAGTCTGTCTATATAACTATTTCTATTATTGAGTAGTGACATTTTAATGTGAAAAACCTTTATAAATCTTAACATTCAATCTAATCTAGTCCCATTTGTACTGCTTAATGCAGGAGGGAGGAATATGGCAATAATAGAACAAATCCAAAAACTAAGGGAATCCTCAAAAAAGAGAAAATTCAATCAAAAATTTGATTTAATTATAATACTCAAGGATCTAAATCTTAAAAAGGCTGAGAATCAGGTTGACGAATTGCTAGTCCTTCCTAAAATTCCAGGAAAACCAGCTAAAGTAACACTTTTTTCAGAATCTATCAAAAAACTGGAAAATGCAAGAGTAATTGCAGGATTAGACATAGAAAAACTCTCAAAAAACAAAAAAGAGCTCAAATCAATAATCAAAGGAACATCAATATTTCTTGCAGAACCAAAACTAATGCCTGTTGTAGGTAAGCATTTGGGTAAATTCCTTGCGCCTGTTGGAAAAATGCCTAAACCAATTACAGGGAATATAGAAAAAACTATTCAAGACTTTTCAAAAGGAATAAATTTAAGGACAAATAAACAACCCATGTTTCAATTATGTATAGGTTCTGAAGATATGAAAAATGAAGATATTGCTGAAAATATAACTTCGATACTTAACTTTCTTAAAACTAAACTTTCCAAGGGCAGTAACAATATTTCTATTGTTTATCTTAAATTATCAATGAGTAAGCCTATCAAACTTGAGGGATTATAAATGGTAAGTCAAAAGAAAATAGATCAAATAGAAAAACTGAAAGAAGAAATTAAGAAATATTCAGTAATAGGTTTGCTAGATTTGTACAAGTTTCCATCCAACCCCTTACAATCAATAAGAAAAAGCCTAAGAAATCAGATGAAAATATTCATGAGAAAGAAATGTATTATAGAGCGTTCTTTGAAAGAAACAAAAGACAAGAAAGACCTGAATAAACTCACAGAAATAGAGGTCAATGAACCCGCAATTATTTTTACAAATATGAATCCATTTAAACTGTTCAAGATTCTAGACCAAAACAAGTCTTCAGCATATGCAAAACCAGGGGATATAGCACCAAACGATCTAGTGATAACAGCAGGCCCGACATCGCTTCCAGCAGGTCCAGCAATAGGTGATCTTCAAAGGGCTAAAATACCCGCAATGGTTCAGGACGGAAAGATTCATGTAAGAAAAGACACTGTAGTCGCGAAGGAAGGGGAAGAAATAAGTCGGGATGCATCAGATATCCTCAAAAAACTTGACATTCAGCCAATGAAAATAGGAATAAATCTTCTGGCAATATGGGAAGATGGAATAATTTTTGGCAAAGATATTCTTGCAATTGATGAAAAGGAATATCTCGACAAGTTACAAACTGCTTACAATCATGGGATAAACCTATCTGTGAACACAGGCTATCCAACTAAAGAATCAATAGAATTAATGATAGGAAAGGCTTTCAGAGAGGCAAAAACCCTTGGGATAGAATGCAATATTCTTGATAAGGGTGTTGTTGAAGATTTGCTTAAAAAAGCTCAAATTTATGCTCAAAACCTTAAAAATGAATCAGATATTTAAATATACTAAAATCGTCGATTTCCTACTTGTCAACTCTAGATAAAACGTTAGATCATCTGAATAGCCATGGAATTGATATAATTAATGATATAAAGATTAACGTTCAAGAAATAAGATATAAAAATGGAAGAATTAAAGATATATGGAGGTAATTGATGTGGAATATATATATGCTGCTCTTATGCTTAACTCAGCTAGTAAAGAAGTCAATGAAGAAAACGTTAAAAAAGTAATAGACGCAACAGGTACTAAATCAGATGTTGCAAAAGTTAAAGCATTAGTTGCTGCATTGGATGGTGTAAATATAGGCGAAGTTATTAGCAAGGCAGCGATGCCTGTGGCAGTAGCTGCATCAGCACCAAGTAAAGAATCGGCATCAAAAGAAGAAAAGAAAGAAGAAGAGTCAGCAGAAGCACAAGAAAAAAAGGCCGAAGAAGCAGCAGGTGGACTGGCAAACTTATTTGGTTAGTTCTTTTTTTAATACCAACTTTTAGTTAGTATTTTTACTAAAATTGCTTAGATTGTGTTGAAAAACATCGAACCATAACCTACAAAAACTTTAAAAGCCTAAATTATCTTTAAGTTGGTATGATGAGTCCATTAATCGAGCTTACAAAATACATAAAAAATAAGGAATTAAGGGAAAAAGTAGTCAAATTTATCGAAGATACAGAATTATCAAACAAATATTTCAAGAAATATTCCAGGGAGAAATTAGAAAGAGCAGGCAGTGTTTTTGGGGTTTCTAGCTCGTCTATGGGGCCAGTTGAAAGGGATATAATCACCCACACAGTTCAAGTGACTGAAATGTCAATAGAAGCGGCTAAACTTTTTGAGAAGAATTATGGCTTGGAATTGAATGAGGATTCTCTGGTTGCTGCTGCAATAATTCATGATTTGATGAAAGCATATGAATTTCATAGGGATGAAGATGATGATTTGGTTCCAACAGGCATGCCTTTAGATCATACAATGCTTGCTGTAGCTGAACTATATCATCGAAATTTCCCGGAAGATATTATTCATATAGTAGCATCTCATCCAGGTGAGGCAGGAACAGTTTCACCAAGGTCATTTGAAGCATTGATATTTCATCATATAGATTCGACGTGTTCTGTTATTGAATACTATCTAGAAAACAAGAAAAAAATGGAGCAATTAATGCTTTTAAAAAAACAGGAGTTGTTAAGGTTAAATGAATCCAAAAAACCTGGATGAAATGTTTAAAGAAATTGAGAATTTCTTAAAAAAAATTGAGTTAAATGATGATATATGTGTAATACATCATGATGATGCGGATGGCTGTACTTCGGCAGCTTTATTTTCTATATTAATAAAAAATATAACAGATAGTTACCCAATTCTTTTTCCAATAAGAGGGGAAGAGAATGTCAGTAGAAGAATGATTAATCAGATGAAAATAATTAATCCCACTTATGTATTTGTTTTAGACGTTTCTGTTGATCCTAGAAAACTTAATATTTTCAAAGGATTTGTTCTTGATCATCATATATTTGATGAAATACCAACCGATTCAAGTATTTGCTACTTTAACCCAAGATCATTTGAAAAAGATGACAATAAAATAGTTCCTGTTTCTTATATGACTTATAGATTACTTAATGATATGTTTCCTGAAGAAAAAGTGGCATGGATTGCTGGTATAGGAATAACTGAAGATCATAGGGTAGAATTATGTAAAGATATTTTTGAGAAAGTAAAACAAGAAAATTCAGATATATTTAATTATGATATTATAACACAAAAAATAGCTGAAGATTCAATATTTGATCAGTTTTGGGATATGGTAAGATCTGGGAGGATGATTAAAAAAATAGATGGTGCAAGAACAGCTGTACTAGCTTTAATCGAATCCAAAGACAGACCAGATAAATTCATAAATGGATTGACTCAGCATTCCTTTGCTTTGAGGAAATTTTATGATAGAGTAAATTATGAAACAGAAGATTCTTTGATTGACGTTGAGAATAAAGCAAAATTTTATCATGACAAGAAAGTAATTGTTTATGAAGCTAGAAAATCTGGGATAAGTGCATTAACTTCTTTTATTTCTGATAAAATTAGGCAAAAATATCCTGAGTGGATTGTATGTGTTGTTGGAAGAGAGTTTAGTGAACAACATAAAAAAATAAGTATTAGATTAGAACAAACTGAAAGGAGTGATGATTTAGTTTCTATTCTTGAAAAAGTGAAAGAAAAAGTTGATACAGTTAAAGGGGGTGGGCATAAATCAGCTATTGGAGTTTCTGTCAGTCAAGATAACTTGGATGATTTTTTTAAAGAATTTTTAGCTTCTATTTGATTGAAATAACAATTATTATACCTATTTTTCTTGATTCATTCCAACTATACCCTTCACAAAGGTAGGTATACTTTTATTGTTATTTATTATGCAGGTGATAATTGTGCATTGTATAAAATGTCATTCCCCGAGAATAATTAAATTTTTGGATGGATTTGGGAAAGATAGATTATTTTGTAAGGATTGCCAAGAAAGTATGCTTATAAATGATGTTGTTTTTGCTCAAAAAACTATGGTGCAATTTGTTCATCCAGATATAATTGAGAGGTGGAGATTTTATGGAGATAGGAAGATTGGAAGCTTGCCTAATTCAAGATAGAGATATTTTGAAATGGAGAGTGAACATGGTTAAAAATGGATTAAATTACGGGTGGATTAGGCCCGTTTAATGCTCATCCTTTTTTTTCTTTTTTTTGAAACTAATTAACGTGTTAAGGTATGAAATTAGAACTTGAAACAAAAATGAGAAACATTAACAATTCTCTATGTTGTACAATACCACATTATTTCTGTAAAGAACACAAGATTGAATTAAATGATTATTTTTTAGTAGGAATTAATGACGGTATTTTTGATGTAAAAATATGTGGTACATCTTATAATAAGATAATTTTTATTCCTGTTTATTTTAAGAAAAAATTAAATTTAGAAAAAAATCGAAAAATTAGAATAATTTTTGTTAAGAAGGTAGAAAAAAGAAAAAAAGAAACTAAAATCGTTGTTATGGATAATTTACAATATCTTGATATTTACTATTCACTTCAAATTCAACAATTTCATACAAAAAGGAAACTCATAATATTCAAACTTGATAATAATAAAATTCTAATATGTGGGAAAGGTTGTGCTAGAAGAGTTTTAATACCAAGATACCTTCTTCTTAATGAATATGTTTTCGAAGTTTTTGGGTTATATCAAGGTGAAGGATATAGAAAACAACCTAAAGATGCGGCAAGAGTAGAATTTGTTAATTCTGATTTGAAAGTAATAAAATTCTTTTTAGAACATTTTAGGGAGATTTTTAATCTACATTTAGATTCGTAGTCTGCTTATATAGGTTTAATGGCTGCTGATGGTTCAGTTGATCTATTCAAATACTCAAAAACAACATCACTTCGGGCGGTAGAACTTGCTTATGAAAATAATAAAGAATTGGATTTTTATGTGAATTTATTCAAAAATTTATCGATAGAAACGAAAAAACATAAAAATCAAAGAAGAATTATAATAACTCATTGGAAAAATTTTAGAAAATTAGCCTCTTTTGATGTATTCAAATTACATTCTATGAAAAA
>CAYZVE010000080.1:0-5196 GCA_964481805.1 uncultured archaeon
CAACTACAACAACAGAAAATAATGATTTTGATATTTTAAATTTTGGTTGCACTAAAAGTTTAGGAAATCATAAATGCTCTTTGGAATATTCAAATAACCTCAACAATGGAGCTAATATAGTGTTTTTCTATGTTGATAATCATGGCGCAGTTATTAAATCAACCATAAATTTTGTTCAAAAAGGAAATGGTAAAATGGAAGAATTATTCATTTGCAATCTTTTTGAGAAAGGTTCTTATAAAGTCTTTTATAAAATATATGAATTAATACCGAGAATAGAGGTGGGTAATGAAAATTTAAAAAACCCCAAAAAATGGGCAAAAACAACTGAAATTAAAGAGGTAGTTTGTTAATGAAAATGAAAATTTTTTATTTAATGGTGTCTTTTGTTATATTATTTTCATCTGTTTATGCTTTAAATCTTGGTGATATTTCTTCTAATTTGGGAAATACTATTTCAAATTTTCTGAATAATTTTTTTGGTGAAAATCAGGTTAATATTTCATGTCCGGGCTGTAGTTTGAGCACATGCTCTTGTTCAATTAATGTTTGCGCCAAAGGGACTTTGGATATTTATACAAACTCTGAATGCAGCTCTATTCCCAGTTATATGTTAATATTTGATAATTCACATGCTTCTTGGCAGCCTGAAGCCGCTGGTAATTATTTTGTTAGAGCTTTTTGTGACGATGGTAAAAAAAGTGAATGTGTTGGGATAACTGTTATCGGGGAAGAAGATTGCCGTATGTTATATTGGTTTGATGATGAGCATTATAATGAATGTGGGTATAAGAAATTTTGCGGGGCTTTTATGTATGAAAGTTTAAGGACTTTTGAAAATCTTGATGCATGTGAAGACGCTCTAAACAGCCCTGGCAGTTTCAGTGTTTCGTCTGTTTATTGCGATGAGGATGGATGCAATTTACACATTAATTCAAATCCATTCAGTGAAAATTTAGTTTTATTCTTTGAGCTTGTTGACGAAAATAGCGGGAAAATATATTATACATCCAATCTTAATATAGAATCTAGCTCAATAGGGCAAAAAAAGATTGTGATTTCACAGGTGAGGTCTTGCCCTTCAGGAACAAGCCTTGAATTGCTTGTGTTAGTTTATAAGCAATCCGATCTTAATTATAGAATAAAACGAGTAAAGGATGAATCTTTTATTTGTTAGGTCAGATAACATGAGAAGATTAATTTCATTAATGATAATATTATTTTTTAGTTTTTCTTTAGCTTATTCTATAAGCATTAATAATTGTAAGTCAGATGGAAAGAGTAATTGGGATTGTGAAAATAATAATATATGCATTTGCAGTTTTTCTGGAAGTTGTACTAACGGCAGATTATTAGTATATGAAACAGATGTCAGGAATGTTCTGTGTATGCCAAAAATAGTCAATAATTATGTCGATATTGATTGGGATGATTGTTGGAACCCTTCAGGGAAAGTTAAAGTAAGGGCTGACTGTGATGAAGGCCAGTCATCAGAAAAGACAATCATTATAGTTTCTTCTGGGTCTGGCGGAGGTTCTGATGCAACAACTTCATCCACGACCACAACGACCATAATTTGTAATTATGCATGCCAGGCTTCTTGTACTGATGACAATGATGCGCCATTTTGTTATAAGAGGGTATCACATGGAACTACCGGATGTTCTGGTGGGTTGATCTGCTGTGAATCTGTTCTTAAAGATTGCCAATCACAAACAACAACAACTATTCAATCAGATAAAACATGCCCTTATGATTGTTGTATAGATATGCTTGGATATAAGTATAAGCCTTGTTCTGGGGGAATGTCTTGTTGTGATGGGTTGTGCAAGGAAAGTTGTGGTGGCTCAGATTTTAAAATTTCAAAAAGTTTAATGTTTTGGGTTCTTTTGGGTTTGGCATTACCCATTGTTGCTCTCATAATTTTTGCAATTAAAAGGGGTAACAATACTGATATGTCTGAGTATTGAACAAATCAAATTTAAATATCGTAATTAAATAATATTTATGAATAAATTTCTGGTTTTTCTAACAATTTTACTGTTGCTTTCTAATAGTGTTTATTCTCTTAGCCTTGATGACATTGGGGATAATATAGTTAACATTTTCAAAGGTTTTTTTTACTTTGAACTAACGGGCACTTGTACATGTAACTATAATCAGCATTGTGATTGCAATGGTGATGGAAATTCTGACTTATGTGGTGTACAAACTTGCAACGGTGTTGGTAGTCCTTGTCATTATGATAGTAGTTGCTCCCCAAGTTGCGGGTCATGCGATTGCTCTTCTTGTGGGGGTGGTGGAACTTGTGATGTTGGCACTCAATCTGCTTGTGCATCAGCATGTAAAAGTAATAAATATAAATCTAATGATGGTACAGTCTCTGGGCATATACTCACACCTGATAGTAATTGTTGGTGTTCAAAAAGTGAATTTAGTGTAAAATGCTGCGAATGTACATGTTCTGGCACATGGAGTTCTGACGGATTTACATGCATAGGCTCCGTGAGTCCACCGCCATCAGGATGTAGTTTACAATCTGGGCAGCAATGTGATTGTTGGACTGACTCTAGTTGCCAAACAAAATGCAGATCCACTCCTGCTGGTTCATGCCCTGAATGCAGTGCTTATTGTGTTTTTAATAATAACCCCTGTCTGCCTGGTAAAATTGCATCATGCCCCTATGCTTATGGTAATATAGAATGTGATAGTAGTTTGCCTTCAAATTGTAAATGCCCTTCTATTGATGACGTCCTTGAAAGTTGCCGTGATTATAGTTATAGGAGTAGTTGGACTCAATGTGGTTCGGATAATGATGCAAGGAGTTGTAGTGATATACCTGAATGCAGTATTTCTGGATATGAAATAACAACATTAGAGGGTTCAAGTACATGTTCTGGGTGTAATAATCCTGTTAAATATAAAAGATGTTGCCATAAACCGATTGGTACGACTACTACAACTACCACATCTACAAGTACAACAGCCACAACATCCACCACGACTACAACAACAATTAACTGTGAATATTTGAAAATTGATGGCAAAAATGATAAAATTGTCAGTGTTGAAAGAGGGCAGATAGTAATAATTGAATCTAAAGTTTCGGATTATGGTATTATTAGATACGCTGGAACTGAAAAACCTAGAAGCGAAAATCTTCCAAGATGTTCAGGTCACAATTGCCAGAATTTAGTAATCGGCCATGGAACAATTACTACATCTTTTACTGTTCCAGAAGATTCTAATGATTTTTATGTCTTTGAGACAAATGCTTATGAAAGCAGCCAATGTGAGCATTTATGTTCATCTGGTGGGATGTTGTACAAAAACAATGACATTGGCAATTGCCTATCTAATAGTTGGACTTATTATTCTAGCTGCAACAGTGAGTGTATAAAAGGTCTATCTGTAATAATCGCATCTACAACTACTACCACAACGACTACGACTATTACATCTACAACAAGTACGAGTACGACATCAACATTCCCGACAACAACTATACAAGGGAAGTGCCCTTGCTATCTAGGAAAATCTCTATATACAGGAGATTATTATTACATCTTTTATTATGATTGTGTTGACATAGTTTATAAAACATCAGTAGATGGTGTATCATGGAGTGAAAGAAAGATAGCTGCAAAAAATAAAGATCTTACAAATCCGCCAGATTATTTTGATATATATTTTGATGGAACTTATGTTCACTTAGCTTATCAGCATACAGGCTCGAAATTAGGTTTCAAAAGAGGCCTGATAATTGATAATATTATAAGCTGGGAGCAAACATCTTTGCCAGATCAGGGAAATACTTATTATGCTTCTAAAATGTCTGTGGTTGCTGATTCGAATGGAAAACCATGGATCACTGCGAAAGTATATGACTCTTCTTCTAATAAATTCAAAGAAATTTTATATTACAACAATCAACAAAATGGTTTGGGAACATGGAAAAAATGGGTGTTATATGAAAACAATGCAGTTCCGTTTTTGGTTTCATTAATGAATGAAAAAATCTATGCATTTTATTATACATCATTTAAAAATGATTTAAGGGGAAGAATATATAATAGCGATGGCATGATATCAGAGGATAATATTGATATATTAAATGGAGACTTTGTGTTAAACTATCTTTCAATATCATCAGCATCTAATAATAAAGAATATGTTTATGTTGCGTGGCTCAACAAGGAAAAGGAAATAAAGTTTAGGGAAAAAACGATTTCATGGTCTGTGCCAATTAAATTAGCAGATCAGCAAAAATTAAGTTCTTATCCTGATATAACTTCAAACAAAACCAATAATGATGCCTATGTATTTTGGTTTAACCCTGAAAATAAACTTAAACTAAAGGAAAGAATCAATGGTGAATGGTCTAAAGAATTAAAGCCATCAGGGGATTATTTCAAAAATCCAATGGGGGAAACATTAAGAACATTTCATAATGTCATGAAAACAATGATAGGAGAATCTTGGTGCGAGGAAAAATCCAGCAAACCATATGTCCATTTATTCCCTAATAATGAAGTCTTGATATTCAATAAAACTTTTAGTGAAATTTACCCAACTTCAACAACAACAACTACTAAAACAACTTCCACTACTACATCAACAACCACAACCACAACTCAAGAAGCAAAATGTAAAAGTTATTGGGAATGCTGCGAATGTACCGGTTACCGATCTTACAAAAGATGTTACGAATGCGTTAATGGAAAATGCACAAATAAAATTGTAATAGAGAAAATGTGGGACAGCAATAAATGCCCTTAAATAATCAATCCTATTAAAAAAACCTAATACTGAAAAAACTTTTATTAAATCAAAAAAAATAATATGTTTACGTAAAAAAATATTTTTGGTTGTATTGTTTTTTCTTCTGTTCTCTTCCGCTTATGCATTGAACATGAATGACATACTTTCCGGCTTCAAAAACTCCTTCTATTCAACCGACACATGCTCTGGAAAATATTCACGGTATAACTACCATGTATGCTCCTCATACGGTCCAAACAATGATGGCTATGGATGTGAAGGAGTTAATGACATTTTTATCAAAAATTTGAACCAAACTTGATTCCAAATTAATCAAAATTCGCTGAAATAATTGAAAAAGAACTCAAATAACTTGATTTATATCTATTTTCCCTCACTGTTAGTAAGGAATCTTCAAGGAAATTTGATATCACC
>CAYZVE010000081.1:0-5175 GCA_964481805.1 uncultured archaeon
AATGAGACTAGAGACGTTGTGAATTTAGGTAAAGATTAATTATGTCCCACAGCCATCTTCTGCCTAATTCTGCATATAATTTTTCAGTAGGAACATTTTCCAAACCGCCTTCTGTGGACATCGCAAGATGCTCCGCATCTTGCTCTAACCTACTGGCGGAACGAACACCGACGTCCGAATACCCGTCGTCGGACCCATAGACCGCACCGACATAGAACGGCCCGAATTCGAAGAGGTGGAGCCGAAGCACGGCTCTTAAACCCTTAGGATTATACCAAAAATATGATGTGTTATCTCCAAAAACTTTTTTGGCGTCTTCTCTCTTTTTTGAAGTCCTGCTTGGGAAGCCTGTAGGCATGTCATATTCCAATACCCATCCTCCTGGAGGCAGTTCTACTCTAGTGACTTTTCCACCATCGGCTCTCCATACGCCATTTCTGTATTCCACATTTTCAGGTCTTTCTACAGCTTCTCTTCCATCTCTCAAGAATGTGGATGTCCATTCTCCGTAACCTCTTTTAGAACGGACGCTCTCCCTGTATTCAGGGGAAACAAGAGATCCGTCAGGATTTCTATCGAAATAAGCATGTCTTAATTCAGCAAGTGTTGGAGCGCCTTTATATACTCTCGGATCATTTGGTTGAATTTGGTAATTTCCAACTTCTCTGCCAAGAACTAGAATAGATCCTGCTGATTGGGGTACTATAATTTCAGTGTCTGGTTTAACCATATGATTTCACTGTTCGTTATATTGAAAGTAAAGTATTTAAATATTATTGTAACTTATTGGTAGTATTATATCTTGCCGATGATAGTGATTACAAACAATACCTTTATTGGCAAAGCCAATTTTTGATTTTGAGGGGCTTAAATGTTACCTCATTTTAACAGCGAAAATTATTTAGTTTTGATTGGTCTAACAACTGAAATTTAAGTATTTATATTATTAACTTGCATCTAATTTTTTAAATTCCTTTCTTAGAATAGTATTTACTATGTCGATAGATTTTGTAACTCTTGCAACCACTCAGTATGGAGGTTGCTTGATGGTTATGGGACTAATTTTTGGTGTTGGCCTTATAACCCTGATAGGAAGTAAGTTGTTCAAATAATTTTTTTCCATTTTTTATTTTAGATATTTTTGAAACCTCTTATTGTTAAAATCAGTCTTCTTTAGAAATTCCTTTTCTATGTCCATCTTAAGAATATTGGATAGAATTACAAGATAGATGAAACAATCAGTTAATTCATCCTTCAATTTTACCATCAAATCCTTGCTGGGATCTTCCCCCAAAGTTTTTTTATCCCTGTTTATTTTTTTAATGACATTTGCAAACTCACCCAATTCCCCAGTTAGCGCTATAGTCATATCTTTTAGAAAATCAATCTCCCAATTTATATTCCCTTCTCCAATCCAATAATTTTTAAAGTATTTTTTGTCAAAATCCTTTTGGAATACCTGAATTTCTTTTAGTGTCATTTCTTTCATAAAAATCACTCTACTTCCCCGGTTTTTTTCTTAAATTCTTTTGCAAACTTACCAAACTCCTTTTCATTCATTTTATCCAATTTCATTAACCTATTACTCCCACAATTCTTGCAACATAAAGAAAACCCTTTTAATAACTCCATATAGGTTTCCACTTCTTCTTTGCAATCAAGACAAAACCGTTTATTCATGTCTCACTTTTTGGGAAAGCAAAGAAATAAAGGGAATTTAAAGTTAACTATTATATTAAAATAAGTGAAATAAATGGGAAATCTGGATTATTTTATAAAAGGAATTAAGAAGGATATCTTATATCTCGCATGTATTGCTACTATTTTAGTAGGTTGTGGGACAGCTACTCCTCAAAGTTCCACTGATACTGTTTCAGCTACCTTATCTGTGCGTAGTTGTAGCGGTGAAGGAAGGGCAAGACGTTGTGATTATAAAATAACCCTTATAAACAATACAGATGGACCAGTAACCATTGAACATTCTGGAAGACTTTTTTATAATGGGTCAATGGTCTACACAGGTCAATTTTCTTCAAATGGATGGAATGACTTGAACCCTGACTATGATATTCCTTCCGGGGGTCGATATGTCGACAATCATTGGGTTCAGGGAATATTTACATCAGTAGGACAACGTTATCAAGGTACTGATGACGACGGGGATGAATTTTATATTAACTTAAGAACAGAACTTAGACGAGGTAGCAGTGATACATCTGAGGCAAAACCTGGATGGCCATATTTCAATCCAAGATCGCCAACAGAATCACCGAAGGTTGAACCCACAAGAGCCGAAAATTAGATAATATAAATGTTGGGTTCATTTTTTAAACCCAGCAAACATAGCATCTTCATCACATCTTTTATATTTGACAATTTCTGGTTTTTTAAACCAAACTTTTATCTCCTTTTCTGCGTCTTTCACGCTTGATGAGGCGTGTGCAATATTTTTCAGTGGCCTTTCTAAACTATTGGCGAGCTTGTATGTATCTATTGCAAAATCTCCCCTTATTGTTCCCACTTGAGCTTGCCCAGGCTCAGTTGCTCCGGAAATTTTTCTGACCATTTCAATCGCATTCGGGCCTTCTACTATTGCAACAACAACAGGGCCAGAGGCGAGATAATCAACTAACCATTTTTTAATGTTTCTCGCATATTCCATGTCATTATAAGGGAATTTTAAGCCTTTTTTTTCGTATCCTTCTCTGCCTTTTTTTGCCACAGATTTGAACCATTCAATATCGTCTTTTTCATTCGGGTAATGGCCATTTGCTTCCTTTGTTGTTGGTTGAACCATTTTCATTGCAGTAATCTTTAGTCCAGCATACTCCAACCTTCTAAAACACTCTCCAATTAACCCCCTGTTTACACCATCAGGTTTAATCATAAATAATGTTCTTTCCCATGTATCCATATTCCCACCAAATTAGTTTAATTTCTTGAACTATAAGTTTTTGTAATTAACCCTCACTTCCTGATTCACGAAGTGGTTGAGAATAATCACATTCAATTCTCTCCAATGTTTTGTAAAGACGTTCTTCAACTCTACTCAAATGTCTATCAAATCTTCTTAGATACGGTTGAAGCATGCTAATAAAATATATAGTTAAATAAAAATTAACCCCTTTCTGTTGCACGAGTGTAAGGGAATTATACCATTTCATTAAATTTTCATCCATAACATCTCACTTTTCTTTCCTGTATACAAAGTAAGAGTAAAAAACTGGTATAACAGCAATCAAAAATACTGAAAGTATGGTAATCCAGAACATGAATTCAGGTAAAAACACCCCAAAAAGGATTATAATTGATAATATCTTAAATAATTTTGACCCCAACTTATGGGTTTTTTCCCATACTTTATCGTTTTGCAAAGTCCATGGTGTTCTTATACCAATAAACCAATTCCTTTTGGATTTTTCCATCATTAAACCTATATAAAAAAACAACAAACTCAACCCAGGCATTAGAAGTATTCCCATATTGAATTCGAAACCAAGGTTTGCTGCAATTGTCAATACATAAATGTAAAGCAAGAATGTGAGCATAACAAGAATAAATCCATGGTAATATTTCTCAAATTTCTTGACATTCTCTTTTAAAGGGTCAATTCTAGGCAAAAAAAGAAATAGTCCATACATCCCAATGCTGATTAAGGGCATCAAAAACAAACCCCAAAATTTTGAAAGATAACCATCAACTTCACTTTTTATGTTCCAATGAGAAGCCATCTTATCAGGCATTTGCGGGTAAAAATAGATACCTACGAGGAAAGATAATAAGATTATGATTATTGGTAATTTATTATACCACATACCTTACACCTAAATAATTATTGTATTTCAAATTATTAACTCTCACTTTTGTTAACATTAATAAAATTCTATTCCCAATAATTGTTATGAAGGTTCAGTTAAGAAAAATACAAATATTTGTTTTATTATTTTTGCTAGTTTTGTCTAGCGGTTGTATTGATGAAAATATGAATCAGGATGATTTAGGCGAACGAGTAGAGAAAGTTAATCTACTTCAACTTCTAGAAACTCCAGAAAAATATTTAGGAGAACAAGTTAAGGTTGAGGGTATATTGGCTACAAACTGTTACTTGGGAAGTGCATCTGGTATGACTTATTATAAAATCTACTTGGTGAATGACATTAACAGTCTAAATAAAATTAAGGATTTTGATCCTAACTTTGATTCTTATGGAATTGCGATAGGGGTTATTGAGAATGGGAAACATCTAGAATGTTTTGGTTCATCTGAAGGCAAATTTACTTGTGACAAAAATCTAAGGATAGGAAATACAATTGAGTTATCGGGTGTGGTTAAGAAACAAGAAGGTCATTATTATATAAATATAACTACTAATTTTGATATTGGTGTTGAAGATATGGTAACAGTTGAAATGAAGACCAGTGAAGGGACGATTGTGTTAGAGTTGGATGGTGAGAAATCTCCAATCGCTGTTGAAAACTTTCTCAATTATGTTAATGATGAATATTACGACGGTCTAATATTTCATAGGGTTATTGATGGTTTTATGATTCAAGGTGGTGGTTTTGAACCTGGAATGAAAGAAAAGGACACACCTTATCCCCCGATTGAAAACGAGGCAAGGAAATCCTGGCTGGAAAATAAAAGAGGGACAATAGCAATGGCAAGGACTAATGATCCGGATTCAGCCACATCTCAGTTTTTTATTAATTTAGCTGACAATGAATTCCTTAACCTAGGTGGGAATGATTTCTATGGCTATGCTGTTTTTGGGAAGGTTGTCTCGGGAATGGATGTTGTCGATTCTATTGCTAAGGTAAAAACCCATTCAGTTGGTATGTCTGATGATGTTCCTGTCAAGGATGTTGTTATTGAGAGTGTAAAAGTTAGTAAATAATGGATTTTTATCCTTAATTTTCTTATTTTCAAATAGTTTATATGGATTTGAGAAGCTGGAGTAAAAGATCTAGGCAAATTGCAACAAAGTATGGTAATCTTAAAGATAGATATCCATATTGGGAACAATATTTTCCTGAAAATGTAGAACAACAATACATAGCACATATAGGGTTAAAATTAAGGGGAGAACTTAATGAACTTATAAATAATGGACGCTCAGAGAGAGGTTAATTAAATTAGGAAGAGAAATCTTTGGAATATATAGGCATCTAGAATCAT
>CAYZVE010000082.1:0-5114 GCA_964481805.1 uncultured archaeon
GATGTTATTGACCCAATTCATGAGTCATTTGATAAAGAGGCATCACAAATTGCATATATACTATTCCATTTTTAACTTTTTATATTTATTTTTTAACAAAAGAAGAAAAATAATTCCTATTAACCGATAGTAACTCAATTGTATGTTTCATCCAATAAATTAATTTTAAATCAAAATTCCAAATCCTGTAATATTATTTGCAAAGAAGTATTTCCTTTCTAAGGAGTTATTATGATACTCGATGCAATAATTTAACGAGGGGGTTGTAATAGTAGTCAAGGAAATAGCTAGTGTTAAGGACGATGATGGCAGCATCATTAAATTTAACAAGAGTAAAATTACTGAAAGTATTTGGAAAGCAGTTGAGACAGTTGGTGGAACCAATAAAGGACTCACTGAAAAACTTACTGATCAGGTAGTAGAACTTCTAAAAAAAAATCTCAACCCCAAAGAAATACCAACAAAAGAAATTATCTTGAATACAATAGAGAAAGTTTTGATAGAAAATGGGCATGCAAAAACAGCAAAAGCTTTTATCTTGTTGCATCAGAAAAGAGTAGAATTCAGAAGAGCTAAAAATATTCTTGGTGTTGAAGATGATATGGGATTATCACTTAACGCATTAGTTGTCATGAAAAAACGCTACTTAAGAAAGAACGAATATGGTGAGACAATTGAAACACCGCGCCAAGCATTTGAGCGTGTTGCCAAAGCAATAGCCCAAGGAGATAAATTATATGAAAAATCTAGTGATGAAATAAAAAAAACAGAAAAAGAATTTCTTGACATGATGCTTAATCTTGAATTTCTTCCTAATTCACCAACACTCATGAACGCTGGAACAAAGCTTGGGCAATTGTCTGCATGTTTTGTCCTGCCAATTGAAGATTCGGTTGAAGGTATATTCGGGACATTAAGGGATGCCGCGCTTGTTCAGAAATCAGGTGGGGGAACGGGTTATAGCTTTTCTAAGCTCAGACCAAGGGAAGATGTTGTTCAATCAACTGGTGGAATAGCTGCAGGCCCATTGTTTTTTATTAATGCGTTCAACTCCGCACTTTCAGGAATAAAACAAGGTGGAAAAAGATATAGTACAAATATGGGCATTCTTAGAGTAGATCACCCTGATATCTTAGACTTTATTATGGCTAAAGAAAAAGAAGGTGTGCTAAGTACATTCAATCTTTCTGTGGGAATTACTGACAAATTTATGAAAGCTGTTAATAATGATGAAGAATACGAACTAGTAAACCCAAGAGATAAAAAGAATCTGAAAAAAATGAAGGCTCGTGCTATTTGGAATTTAATAATAACAATGGCATGGAAGAACGGAGAGCCTGGTGTAATATTCATTGATACAATTAACAAATATAACCCCACTCCAAATGCTGGTGAAATTGAATCAACTAACCCCTGTGGTGAGCAGCCTTTGCTTCCTTATGAGTCTTGCAATCTAGGGTCAATCAATCTTTCAAAAATGCTGCAAAGAAATAACGGAACTGTTAAAATAGATTGGGGAAAATTAGAAGAAACTACGAGAAAAGCTGTTCATTTTCTGGATAACATTATTGACATAAACAAATATCCGATTAAGGAAATTGAAAGAGTAACTAAATCTAATCGTAAAATTGGGTTAGGTGTGATGGGATTTGCTGATATGCTGATAGAGTTAGCAATAAAGTACGATTCAGAAGAAGCTGAGAATCTCGCGAAAAAAATCATGAAGTTCATTAGAGATGAAGCAGTAAAAACTAGTGAAAAAATGGGTAAAGAAAGAGGCTCATTTTCAAACTTTAAAGGGAGTATTTGGGATAAAAAAGGACACAAACATATGAGAAATGCAACATTGACAACAATTGCCCCGACAAGTAATATAAGTATAATTTCAAGTTGTTCTTCAAGTATAGAGCCGTTATTTGCAATATCTTATATAAGGAATGTTATTAACACTCTTGGGCAAAATTTGATTGAAACTAACCCATTATTTGAGACAATTTCTATTCAAGGTGGATTTTACTCTGATGAATTGATGGAAGAAATTCTTTCCAAAGGTTCAGTTAAAGATATCAATGGGTTGCCAGAAAGTGTTAAAATGGTATTTGTTACTGCCCATGACATCTCCCCTGAATGGCATGTAAGAATGCAGGCAGCTTTCCAAAAATACACCGACAACGCTGTATCCAAAACAATCAACTTCCCAAATCATGCAAATCCACAAGACATAGAAAATGCATACAAACTTGCTTATGAGCTTGGCTGTAAAGGTATTACTGTATATAGAGATGGGAGCAGAGATTTTCAAATCATTAAAAATTCTAATAAGAAAAGCCAATCATTAATTGGAAAAAAACCGATTATTGTTGACTCGGGTTATGCTGGTGGATGCACTATCTGCGATATTTGAGGTGATGGTTATGCCTATAAAAAATTTGACAAAAATTAAAAAAAGAGATGGGAGAATTGTTGATTTTGATAGGGAAAAGGTTGCAAACGCTATCTGGAAGGCTGCACAAACTCTTGGGGGTAAAGACAAGAAACTGGCTGAAGACCTTTCTTATAAAGTTGTGGAAGGTGTGAAAGAGACTACACCTGCTGGTGAAATACCAACTGTTGAGAATGTCCAAGATGCAGTTGAAAAAGTTTTAATAGAAGAGGGTCATGCAAGGACTGCAAAGTGTTATATTTTATACCGTCAAAAAAGGGCGGAAATTAGAAAGACTAAATCTTTGTTGGGAATAGAAGACGACCTTAAATTGTCATTGAATGCAATAACAGTTCTTCAGAAGAGATACCTGAGAAGGGATGAAAATGGGAATATAATTGAGACGCCTAGGCAAATGTTTGAACGTGTTGCAAAAGCTGTGGCATTGGCAGAAAAAAAATTCCAGGTCCCTGAAAAGGAGAGAGAGGAAATAGAAAAAGAATTTTTCAGGATGATGAGTACCTTTGAGTTCTTGCCAAATTCACCAACATTAATGAATGCAGGAACAGGGACTGACTTGTCTTTATCTGCATGTTTTGTTTTGCCAGTTGAAGATTCTATTGCTGACATTTTCGAGGCAATTAAAAATATGGCAATAATACACCAAAGTGGTGGCGGAACTGGATTCACTTTCAACCACCTAAGGCCTTCTGGGGATATAGTAAAAAAGGCAAGTGGTGTTGCTTCTGGCCCTATTTCATTTATGAAAGCGTTTAACTCCTGCACAGAGATAATTAAACAAGGTGGAAAAAGACGGGGTGCGAACATGGGTATTTTAAGGATTGACCATCCTGATATTCTTGACTTTATTGTATGCAAGGAGACGGAAGGTGCTCTGAATAACTTCAACATTTCTGTTGCTTTAAATGATAAGTTTATGAAAGCAGTCGAAGATAACAAGGACTTTGAATTGATTAATCCCAGATATGGCAAGCCAGTAAAAAAGATTATGGCACGTGCAATCTGGAACCTTATAATTACAATGGCATGGAAGAATGGAGAGCCTGGTGTTTTGTTTATGGATACCATAAATAAAGCCAACCCAACCCCGGAACTCGGGCAAATTGAATCAACTAACCCATGTGGTGAGCAGCCTCTGCTTCCGTATGAATCCTGCAACTTAGGTTCAATCAATCTTAGAAAAATGGTAACTGATGAAAAAATAGATTGGGATAAACTTAGACATATAGTCAGAATGTCCCTCAGATTCCTTGATGATGTAATTGAAATAAACAAATTCCCACTCAAAGAGCTTAATTTAATGAACAGGAAGACAAGAAAAATTGGGTTAGGTGTGATGGGATTTGCTGATATGCTTGTAAAATTGGGAATACCCTACAACTCAGAAGATGGTGTTAAGACCGCTGAAAAAATTATGAAGTTTATCACAGATGAAGCAAGGAAGATGAGTGAGGAAATGGGAAAGGAAAGAGGGTCATTTGAAGTGTTTGAAGGAAGTGTCTGGAAGAAAAAAGAATATCAACACATGAGGAATGCAACTGTCACTACAATTGCACCTACAGGAACAATTGGTGTTATTGCTGGGTGCTCTCAAGGTTGCGAACCATTGTTTGCAATATCTTATATCAGAAATGTTCAAGAAACAATTGGATCTAACCTAATTTATGTTGATCCTGAATTTGAAGCTAAGGCTATAATGGCTGGGATATATGATGAAGAATTGATGAAAAAAATTGCACAGAGTTCGTCCATCCAAGATATCAAGGAAATTCCGGAAGAGATTAGAAAAATTTTTGTTACTGCCCATGACATCTCCCCTGAATGGCATGTAAGAATGCAGGCAGCTTTCCAAAAATACACCGACAACGCTGTATCCAAAACAATCAACTTCCCAAATCATGCAAATCCACAAGACATAGAAAATGCATATTGGCTGGCATACAAGCTAAAATGCAAAGGGCTAACTGTCTACAGGGATGGAAGCAGAAAATATCAAATACTAACCACAAAAACTGCGAGAAAAGATGATGTTGCCAATCTTGTTAGCAAAAGTGGCGGTTGTGCTAGTTGTGAAATTTGAGTAAGTGAACTACCATCATCTATCGAAGGTGGCTTTCTGTTTCTTCGACCATGACTTGCTCGTTGCCAAGTAGAGGCCTAATCTCCACAGGCGTATATTCGGGAAGTTCCTTCCCTATCCCAATTTTGAGTATAAGTTTTGCTGAATTGTAGTTTCTATGTATTTTTAGGTCACATTCACATTTATCACCTATTATCAAATAACAATGAAAGTATACCTACCTTTGTAAAGGGTATAGTTGTAATGAATTAAGAAAAATAGGTATAATAATTGTTATTTTAACTAAAAAGAAGCTAAAAATTAATTAAAAAAATCATCCAAGTCATCTTGACTAACAAAAACGCCAATAGCAGACTTATGGTCGCCCTTTTTACAGTAAGAATTTTTTCTGTACTAATTATTATGAATAACGCCTTTCAATCCCTACCTTTCGGAAGAGGACTTCTCGGCTACGATGTTAAATTTTTTAATAGGCAATAACTATTCTATAAATGATATAAATGAATCTATTCTTGCAATTAATGATATTTTTAACATCAATAATTATTCTGAGTAAATCCAGCCATATAATGATAAAAAATTCTGTAAAAA
>CAYZVE010000083.1:0-3670 GCA_964481805.1 uncultured archaeon
ATAAACTCCGCCATATACCATTACATCATTTTTTAATTGTGATTTATCTACTTCTATACTTAAATCCTTATAATGTCCGGTAGTAGTAATATCTTCAGTCAAACTATAAGGAGCTACATTTATTTCTTGACTAAAATAATGTATATCCCTTTCATAGTCTATATACCAGTCTTTGCCATTTAATTGAGCTAAATCTTCCAAACATTCCCGGAAGGATTTACGATTATAGGTTCTTTTATCTATCGTTAAAGTTGTTAATACATTACTATAAGAAAATTCAGTAGCATAATTATCGCACATATTAGTAATTATTTCTAATTCAGTATCATTTTCGTAGACTTCGTTTATTAAGGGTTTACCAGCTCTTTTACTATAGTCTACACATTCTATTTGATATGTAAATTTTCTTTGTCCGGGAGCATTTTCGGTAGGAGTAGCTTTTTCTATTTCACCGCCAAACCATTTTGTAGGAATGGCTGATTCCGATGTTTTCCTGAATACAATAATTTCTTCACCTTGGGTAGGTTGTATATCAGCATTTTTATCATATAGTTTAAAACTAAAGGTATCTACTCGATTTGTTATTGTATCGGTTTTCTGGCAAGACTCTATTTCACAAACTGATGTTCTATCTACTCCACGAATAAAAATTGTAAGGGGATATGAAAAATTATAACTATCTCCGCTTGCAAAAGGATTCCAATGTCCATTCAAATATATAAATGCCTGGCCTATAGAGGGTTTTATCCAGACTTTACCAACGGTATTATTTGAAGGTTCAACTTCAGAAAAATTTATCATATATGCCATAATTATTTTACCTTATTATTACCCACCGGTCACCGGCTGCCAGAAGTCCAAATATATAAATGCTTGATTGATACTTTCCTTAATCCAGATTTTTCCTGTTACCTGATTTATAGCGGAAGGTTCGGCTTCCTGAACAATCTGGCTTCTCCAGTATACTCCTTCCACATAAGAATTAATTGTGTTGCCTCCTGCTATAGGACACCACTCATTTTTTATCCATATATATGCTTGGCTTATTGTAGGATTTATCCAAAGCCAACCTATCTGGGGACGATTTGGTTCTGTTGTTTTCACTACAACTGTATAATAATAGGTCATACATTTCTTTTATTTTTTAACTCCGAAAATAAAACATTCCCGATTCTCTTTGCTAATCCCTTTGCTCCCATCTCATCTAATATATAATTTCCATAGACATTTATATTAATTCCATTTGCCCCAGCTAACATACTCATGGATTCAGGATTTGAATATATGTTAGTTCCCGGAGGAAATGTAGCTAATTCTTTTCCCGACTCACCCACCCAAGCGGCTCCTCCCTCAAATCCTTGAACACCGTGTTGAAAAGATTGAGCTTCAATTTTTTGTATATTAGCTACACAAGATGCAGCTACCAATGCTCCTGTTATAAATCCTAATATTCCAGTTTGTGCAAATGCTTTCGTAACAGCAACACCTAAATTTATATAAGCTTCTGCTCTTGCCCAATCTTTATATTTTCTTTTTGCGGCTAATTCCTCAGCATCGGCTTTTGTATTTATTCTTAATATTTCTCCCTGGTACCATTCTTCTAATCCAGCCAATGCTTTAGTTTTTTTATCTTCATCGGTTATAGTTTTTTCAATATTTTCTTTTTTCTTATTATATTCATCTTCGGTCGCGGTTAAACTTATAGTCTTATGCTTCTCTATATTAACTAAATCAACATCAAGAAATGAAGTTGTAGCATCACCCAATGCCGATGATAATGCCTGCCATTTATCCGCTATCCTTACCGCTACATCTTGCCAGGTTTCATAAATTTGTCCCGTCGCTTTTTTTGTTTTTGTTAAACCATTCAATAAGAATCCTTTCATTTTCGTTAATGCAGTATCTTGAAATAAACCTATTTGAAAATATAAGCGTCTTTCATTATCAAGTTTTTCTTTATTTATTTTCTTTTCTTTTTGATTTGATTTCTCTAATTCCTTAACTAATTGATTAATAGTTGCCTGCCTTTTTTTTAATAAAGAAATTGCTTCTTCTTCGGATATTTTATTTGCTTTCCAATTTTCTATAATTTGTTCTTTCTCTTTTTTCATTAATGCAATTTTCCCCTGAATAGTTGTTAGTTCTTTTGCTCTGATTGCATTAGATTCATTTGTTTTTTTATTCCATTCATCTACTACAACCATTACTGCTGCTATAGCTGCTACTGTTATTAAAAGTCCAGATATTACAGGATTTATTCTTAATACTATAGTTCCTAATGTAGAACCAAATTTTATAAGCCCCGTAATAGCTTGAGGTAACCAACCCAAAAATGTAAATCCTGCACCAGTTGCTCCTGTAATAACGGTTGTCCAGATTAAAAAATTTGCTATAACTTTTTGTGTTCCATCAGATAATTTCTCAAACCAAGTTATGATTTTTTCTACAATACTCATTAAACTTTGTATTGTAGGCATTAAAGCAAATCCAATTCGTTCTTTTAATTCACCGATTCTGTTTGATAAAATAGTCATTTGTCCTGAAAAAGATTTTGCATAAGCTTCGCCAGCACCACCGAATAATTTAGTAAGACTATTTACTGCACTAGTCATTCTTTCGGTTGAACCTGCTGCACCTTCAATAACTACACCTTCTCTCATTAAAGCATTAGTTTCTGTCCCTATAGACTTTGCAACCATTTCGCCCGCAGAAGTTAAATCCATTCCTTTTGCAGTAGCCAAATCTATTGTTGCCTTTGTTAATTTATTAAGCATTTCCCCGTGAGTACCATATCGTGTTAATGCAGTTTGAATAGAAATAATTTCATCATCAGTAGCTACCCGGACTTTTGATAGCGACTCAGCATAATCCAGGTTAGATTTTAATCCTTGGTCTGTATATAAGTTAGCGGTTTTCATTGCCCGAGCTAATAATAATGTTGTCTTTTCCTGCTTTGATGCTTCTCTCACAAGAGACGATATCAATGCCACGCCACCGATGGCCAATCCTGATAAGGCAAGCCCCGCAGTCTTCATTCCATTGACAACTGATTTATTGAATTTATCCAGTCCCGGGGTTGCTTTATCTACTAAACCCAAAAGAATTGAAACATCATAATTTCTATCAGCCATTTATTTCCTCGTTCTTCTGTTTTCTGCTTCTATTCCTTTTTGTAAGCAAACATAATCTATTAATAAATCAAAACCAGGAACATCTAATAACTCGTGAGGCAACTTTCCATATCTTTTTCCTATACTATCCAGCATTACTGGCATCTGACTCTTTACAAAAGGAGTCAAGAGAAACATTACCCCCTAAAGAAGAAATATCTTTTATTTCTTCTATTAATTTAAAATAATCATCATCATTTATGTTATCAATAAGAAGTGAATCGGGCTGGAGAATAATAGAGATTTTCGGATTAACTGTTCCTCTAATAATTATGTTGTCCAAAAATTCTTTTTGTTGTTTTTCAAATTCTTTTCTTTGTTCAAAGGTCATTTTTACAAGTTTAGCTTTTATTTTTTCAAGTAATACTTCTTTTTTTTCTCCCGATAAAAGAACCTCTGCAAAATCATTAATTACACTTCCACCCTCAATTAAATAATCTCTCTGGGTAACTTTCTTGATTTCAAATACTGCTCCGGAAGGAAGTTCTACTAATTTTGTC
>CAYZVE010000083.1:3680-5064 GCA_964481805.1 uncultured archaeon
TCTTGCAGTTTGTTTCTTTATACTCATTTGCTGATGTAATTTTCTTTGTTTCTTCCATTGTTTTAATTCTCCTTTTTATTATTTTTTCATGGGCTGAACCTCGTCCATTTTCTTAAAGTCATCCCCAAAATATGATATAAATTCGGGCTGACCCTTTTTGTCATCTCTGGTCATTTGTAATTTAACTTTTCTTCCCGCCCGAATTGTCAAATTAAATTCAGTTAATTCAGGCGGAGTTTTACCATTAATTAAAATTTTAGTTTCATCGGCATATCCATTAGTATCAATTTCAATTCTCATTCTTAATTCACCCCCTTATTTTTTAATTAAATTTATGCAGATATTGAAGCTACCGTATTTCTTATTACTATTGTAAATTCTAATGTTGAACTATCAGCTGCATAAGCTTTAAATGGAATATCATACATTATTACGCCCGGGCTACTATTAAGTGGTAAAGCCTTTGTTAATTTTACCTGTCCAAAAGTAATAGTAACTGTATATGTAAATCCCGCTTTTATAATTCCCCCCGTAAATGTTGCCGCCAGCGCCCGGGAAGTAGCAGCTCTAAAATCATCATATAGAAGTTCATCAGTATATTCTAAATTAAATGTCCCAGTAATTTCTCTTTTACCATTTCTAATTGGCTCGGCTCTATTTCTTGAACCAATAAATCTACGGTCAACTTTTAAATTGTTATTAAGAGAAAAATCTAATTTAGTTATATTTATAGCTCCAATAGCTCCAAAAGTAATTGCTCCCTGAGTAAAATTAACTAACCCCGCTGTTGGAAGTGTCTGAGATGTAGCGGCGGCATTAGTTACTTCTTTAGCTACAATATCCAGATTACACATTAGAAATCCACCGGAATCTATATTCATTTTTAATCCCGTGATTTTTGAACCTTCATAAGTAAATGCTTTAAGGTCCCGGTCTACTTCTAATGTTAAGCCTGTTGGTAAATCATTTGCTAATGTAAATGTATGGTCATATAAACTAACTACTGCCGTATCAGATGTATAAGTTAATGCCCCAGTATCATTAGCCGCATCTGAAAATCCGCATAATGTTCCACAGTGAGTATCTGTTCCATCGGACCCATTAGTTCCAGTTTTCCATAATATTTCAAATGTTCCCGCCGAACGTGTTATAGTAAATTTCTTTGTAGTAGGAGAAAATGAAACTGTATAAGTTCCTCCCGCCTCGGCAGCTACTATAGCATCATAAATCATTTTACACATTGAAGCCGCTGTAGCTTGAGTTGTCCCGGCAATATATGTCCCGTTAACTAAAGTTCCAGTTAACTCAGCCGCTCCTATATTAAAATTAATTTTATTATTAGTTGCATCTACAGTAAATGAAGCTACTTCGGCAGTAGATACAG
>CAYZVE010000084.1:0-4999 GCA_964481805.1 uncultured archaeon
ATAACGCCTTTCATCCCCTAACTTTCGGAAGGGGACTTCTCGGCTACGAAGTTAAGTATTTGCTTTTAAATAACCTCTAGGTGCTAAAATTGATGGGTGAATGCTGAAATAACGGCTGTTAAAACTCATTCTAAGATTTTGTTAAATTTGCCTGTAATTTGTTATTTAACTCATAACTTGGATAATTAAACATAAGTAATAAAATGGAGAAAACAAATAAAAAATCATATTCCCATAAAAAAGGTATGAAAATAAACGGTTGGTGTGAGGAGTTGAGAGATCTCGGTGGAATCAAGTTCATATCCTTACATACTCCCCAGGGAAACCATCAAATCACATTAATTAAGAAAAAAGTTCCCGAGGATTTATTTAAATTAACTGATATCATAACCCGCCAGTCTGCGATAACTGTTTGGGGGGAAGAAAAAGAAAATAAAGAAGCCCCGAACGGAAAAGAGATAATACCAGAGAAAATTGAGATTGTAGGATTATCAGAAACTCCATTGCCGTTTGATCCAAGCGGAAAAACACCTGCAGAACTCGATACAAGGCTTGATTGGAGGTTCCTTGATTTCAGAAGCAAAAGGTCTTTAGCAATATTTAAAATACAAAATGAGATATTAAAAGTCTTCAGAAATTTTCTTAGATCCGAAGATTTCCTTGAAATTCAGCCTCCAGCTGTAATATCATCAGCAACAGAAGGAGGGGCAGATTTGTTTGCCATCCCATATTTTGATAAAGAGGCCTTTTTGGCACAAAGCCCACAATTATACAAGCAAATGGGGGCAATATCTTTTGGAAAAGTTTTCTCTGTATCTCCTGTGTGGAGGGCTGAAAAATTTAATACACCTACCCATCTCAATGAAATAAGGCAGATGGATATTGAAATGGGTTTTGTTGAATCAGAAGAAGATGTGATGAAAGTTCTGGAAAGAGTAGTAACAGAAATAGTAAAGTCAGTAAAGGAAAATTGCCCTAACGAATTAAAAACGCTTGAAGTAAAATTAGACATCCCGAAGTTACCATTTAAACGAGTAACTTACACAGAATGCATAGAAGCTTTACAGAAGAAAGGTGAAAAAATAGAATGGGAAGACGATTTTTCCAAGCCGCAGGAAAGAATGTTGGGTGAAATGTACGGGGATGCATTTTTCTTAAAAGACTGGCCGACAAAAATCAAAGCATTTTATGCAATGCCTTATGAGGATAACCCAAAAATTTGCCATGCATTTGATTGCATATTCCATGGAATAGAGATCTCATCAGGGACTCAAAGGATTCATATACCAGAATTATTGATAAAACAAATCAAGTCCAAGGGCTTGAACCCAGATAATTTCAAGTTTTATATAGATTGTTTTAGGTATGGGGCCATGCCACATTCAGGCTGGAGTATTGGCCTAGAAAGGATTACGATGACTTTAACTGGTGTTAAGAATATTCGGGAAGCAGCGATGTTCCCAAGAGATAGAACAAGGTTGACCCCATAAAAAAGTTTATTTAAACAGAAAACTAATTTTTATTTCATGACAAGAAAGATTGTTATTTGTTTTATTTTATTTATTCTTCCTATTGTATTTGCTGTTTCAAGTGACAATCTTACTGTTGATTTAATAACAACTGGCAATGATTTATGGACTAATCGCTCCAGCAATGAAATATTCAATTTTACTATTGAAAATCAGAATTCATCTTACATTTTTGACAAGATTAATATAACTGTCCTAAATGGGTTTTCTTTTTCTGGTGGATCAGGTAATAGTTCAAATTCTTCTTGGGTATGCACTAACAGTACCAGTAATTTTTCATGTAACACAGCAACTCCATTAACCCATGGAAATTTAATAAACATCTGGTTTAATGCAACATCAGAAAACTGGAATAGTGAAACTAATGTTACTTGGTTAATATCTCTGGAAAATGAGACTCAAACAGAAGTGAAATACCTAAATACCATATCAGGGATAGATGGAAAAGCCCCCCAAATCAATCTGTTAAATGTATCTTATAATGGATCCGAACTTGAGAATGGCAGCAGTATAGGTGAGAGAAAAGATATTATATTGAATGTTTCAGCAGAAGATGGTGGAATTGGAATCGATAAAATATGGGCTGAAGTTTATTATAATAATTTATCCAATTTGATACAAAGAGTTAATCTTACAGGAAGTTCAGTATTTTCTGGCAATATTTCAACTTCTTCTTTGGATGAGGGGAATTATACAATTGGATTTTTTGTCAATGACACCTTTGGAAATTTGAACAACTCCTATGAAAATTTCACATTTACGTTAAGCCTTGTTGATTTTCCCGATTTGAATATAACCATTTCTAATGGAAATTTGAATACAGACCACAATAAAAACTTGACTCTAACTGTCTCTGTTATGTATAAAAATAGCTGCAGGCCTGTTAAAGATCTGAATATAACCAACTTCATGGTCTATGACAAATGGGACAATTCAGACGATTATAAAGGTTATAAAAATAAAACTGATAAAATATCTAAACATGATTTTTCTTCAAACTCTTCTGGAATTTATTTGATCAATTATACTGTCCCAGATATAACAAACCAGACTCTTGAGTATGGCGATCATAATATAAGACTTTATGTAAATAAGACCAATAATTTAGGCAATGCAGATTCGGGTTATTTTTTGAATGGGCCTTATTTAGTACCTTCTTTACCTGGACTTGTTAATGTTAATTTACAAGGAAATGAAAGTAAAACAATCAAGTTTGATATAAGTATTACGAACAATGGAAATAGAACTATCAATGGGGTTAATTTATCTTCTATAGAGTCAAACAATGGGGGAGAAGAAGTTTCGAATTCTGGAAACTGTAAGACTGCAAATAAGCAAATAGATCCTGGTAATCAAGTTACATTGTGCAGTGATATTGAGTTCAGAGTTACAAACACAGGAGATTATATAGTAACTATTGTGGTTAATGGGAGTTATGATTCTAATATTCTTAAATATCAAAAACCTTTTAGCTCTTATGTTTCAGATACAGTAACTTCACAAGAAGAAGATGATAATAATGAAAATGTTAAGGAGACATTTGATTTAGGAAAAGCAAGTGGACAAGCAATAATAAAATCCACTGAACCCAAGAAATATCTCACCATACTTTCGTTCCCAGAAAAAGTTGATATAGAGCAAGGAAAAAAGAAAACAGTTAATGTTAATGTCAAGGCTGAAGATGATTGGGAATTTCAAGACGTTACATTAAAGGTTTTAGGCATTAATTCTTCTTGGTTTATAGTCATACCATCTGCGGCAAAAGAAATGGAGCCATTAAGCAGTTTTGAATATCGTGTTGCATTTAATATACCAGAAGATGCTGAGCTAAAAGATTATTCTGGTGAATTTCAGGCATCAAGCTCGTTCGAAACCAAAAAACAACCTTTTACTTTATCGATATTACCTGGATCGGAACTTCAGATGACAATAAACCAAACAATAGAAGATTATCAAAATCAAATTCAGAAATTAAAGGATGATATTGAAGTTATGAGAAACAAAGGCTATAATACGACTGATGCTGAACAAAAGCTTCAAGAATTAAATGATAAATTCAATAAACTTCTTGCTTACAGGGATGGGGGAAATTATAAATCTGCTTATGAATTATTTGATGAAACTGAAAATCTCTTGAACCAGACTTCAAATATATTGTCTGGTGCAGTTGTGATCCCAAGTGGATTGATTGCACTTAGCGAAGTGGAATGGCTTTTGCCAAGTTTATTCGGGTTAATGGTTGTTTCTGGGGGATATACTTTTTGGGGAAGGCACTTTAAAATCAATAAAAAACTCTTAAAGAAAATCAGAAGAAAGAAAACAGGCACTCGGGACAAAGACCTGGAAACTATATCAAAACAATTGGCAAATGTTGGATATAAACCTATCAACCTTAAACCGAAAGAAAAAATAGGCCAGGAATTTAATTCCCAAACAAAAGTCTCTGAAAGATCAAAGGAACTGGAATTAATAAAAAATCTGGCTATAAGAAAAAGATGATTAGCAATTGCATTCCTGACATGGCGCTATAGATGGGTAAATATCTTCATGTATTTTGCAGATTAAATGTTTTTTTCTGATTATTTTGCAAATTTCACAAAATCTTTTGTTTATTTCTTTTGAATTTATTTTTTTGTCAACAATATCTTTTGTCAATTGGTCAATTATTTTCATTATATCTTCTTCTTTTTCTAGTATTTTTACTTTTGACCCCCTTGACTGCCTGTTATATTGTGATACTGCAGCTTGAGTTATCCCCAAAAGGTCAGCAGCATTTTGCTGAGTCATATTATATTTAGTGAGTAATTCTCTTGTCATGATTGATCTTATTGCTGGTAAGATTATTGCAACCACTACTTCACAAAAAGGTTTCATAAGAGTAATTGTTTGATTATGTATAAATATATAACGGTGTTATAGAGCAAGCAACAAAGATGTAAGTACAACTAACTTCTGTGATACTTCTTTCCTTCAATTATACTAAATGCGCGATATAATTGTTCAATTAAAAACAATCTTGCCATTTCATGAGTAAATGTCATTTGAGAAAGAGCGATTATGTGATCAGATTCACTGCTAATAAGTTTATTTAACCCATCAGGACCTCCTATAATAAAACACAAATTTTTTTGTGAGTTTTCTTCAATAAAATCTGAAAGTTCAAATGAAGTAAGTTCTTTTCCATGTTCATCAAGTGAAATTATTAGATATTCTTCTAATTTTTTAATTTTATTTAATATGTCCAAGCCTTCTTTTTGTTTGTTGGAATCTTTTATTTCAATTATATTTATTTTTTTATTTTTCATCCTTTTGAGATACTCTTGAATACCTTCGAGTATGTATTTTTCTTTTATCTTCCCAACTGCTATTATTTTTATTTGTGGCATCTGATCATTTATTTATATATTTAACATATTTCTTGCTTAACTTTTATTTATTCAAAAAAAAATAATATATTTATGAAAAAAACA
>CAYZVE010000085.1:0-4992 GCA_964481805.1 uncultured archaeon
CGAAGGGTTTACTTGGTTATATTAAAAGATTGAATTAATTTTGTCCCACAGTCGTTTATAAAAATTCTTCTATCAAATAAATTATTATGCAGATAGGTCATGATTGTAACAAAAGAATTGAAAAATTAGAGAACCATGAAAAGGTTTCCCAAGAAGTTAGGAGTGAATTTTCCTGAGGGAACTTGAAAATAAAGTCGATATTACTAACAAAAAATTAAAAGAAATTGAAGAAGAATATGCTGGCAAGCCTGTTATTCTTGAGTAGAAGGATTTTTTAGAGGAAATATATATTTCAAAAAAAGATAAAATTTGAACGCTTAGTATGCTTTAGCATTGATTATTATTTGAATAGTTGAGATTGGTTTAATTGGTTGAATTAAATTTTGGAATATTTAGAGGAAAGTGAGAGAATTACAGTTACCATTAAAGGAATACTTTGAATTCATAATACAAATCCAAATTTAAGAAAAACAATTAAAGAAGGTTTCAGATTATGAAAATAACGGAAATAATATTTTCACCGGAGGCAGAAGAAGTTTACAACTTACTTTAATTGGAAGATTCTAAGTGAGTTTTTTTCTAAATTCTCTTCCCTCTTCCAGCAACTTCTTCAAGGAAATGAATTGAAATTCTTCATAGAAAATATCATAACTAAAAGGTCATTTTCAGTAATATTTATAAACTTTCTACACTAGTTTTGAATACATGACTAAATTTACTTTAATAATATCAGAAAAGCCTGATGCAGCAACAAGGATAGCACAAGCCCTTGCAGAAGGAAAAGTCGAGAAAGTTGGCTCCGGCGGCAGCTACTGGTTGGAATTTGAGAGAAAGGGAAGGAAACATATATGTGTCCCAGCAGTTGGCCATTTATTTGCATTAAACAGTGTTAAAGGGAATGGATGGGAATATCCTGATTTTAATGTGGAATGGATCCCTACATACACAAACAAAGGGGCGGAATTCACAAAAAAATATTTTAACAATATTAAAAAATTAGTTAAAGATGCTGAAGATTATATTGTTGCTACAGATTTTGATGTTGAAGGGGAAGTAATAGGCTATAATATTTTAAGGTTTATCTGCAAGCAGAAAGATGCTAAAAGAATGAAATTCTCTACTCTTACCAAATTAGACCTAGAAGAATCATATGAAAATATCCTGCCACATATTGAATTGGGGCAGGCTGAAGCTGGATTAACAAGGCATTATCTTGACTTCTATTGGGGGATAAACACTACTCGTGCGTTAACACTTGCGATGAAAGAGCACTCCAAAGGGTTTATACTTGTTTCTTCTGGTAGAGTCCAAAGCCCTACCCTGTATATGCTTACACAGAAAGAAATTGAAATAAGAAGATTCGTATCCAAGCCATTTTGGCAGCTGGAATTGCATTGCTTGTCTAAAAATCAAGAGCTTATTGCAAATTACGAAGAAGATAGAATTTGGGAAAAATCAAAGGCCAAAAAAATATTTGATGAATGCACGGGCAAGGACGCAATAATAAAAGATGTTGAAAAGAAAGAATATAAGCAAAACCCCCCCTTTCCATTGGATACTACAACATTTCAAACTATTGCTTATACTCATTTCAAATATTCACCAAAAGAGAGTATGTCAATAGCAGAATCCCTTTATAATGCTGGTTTAATATCTTATCCAAGAACTAGCAGCCAAAAGCTCCCAGAAAAAATTGGGTATCAAAAAATCTTAAGCAAGCTAGCAAAAAATTCCCTATACAAAGATAATTGCGAGAAGCTTCTCAAACAAAAATCCCTAAAACCAACATGTGGCAAAAAAACCGACCCTGCACACCCTGCTATATACCCTACAGGGGAACTCTCCGGGTCTCTGACAGACCAGCAAAGAAAAGTCTATGACCTAATCGTTCGAAGGTTTTTGTCTGTATTCGGACCAGATGCGGTCAGAGAAAGCATGAAAGTAACGCTAGGCATTAACGATTATAATTACTTACTTATTGGCAAGTGCACGGTTGAAGCTGGCTGGATAGAATTCTATGGAAAATATGCGAAATTCGAGGAACAAATACTGCCTAAACTGACAAAAGGAGAGGTTGTTAAAGTCAAAGAATTATTGATGCTAAGCAAGGAAACACAGCCCCCTAAAAGGTATACACAAGGGTCAATTGTCAAAGAAATGGAAAAGAAGGGGTTGGGAACAAAGGCTACAAGGGCTAACATTGTTCAAACCCTTTATGACCGTGGGTATATTAAAGATAAAATCATTCATGTTACAAAATTCGGTGAAGAAGTCGCAGGAGTGCTTGCAGAGAACTGCCCCAAGATAGTCAGCGAAGAGTTGACAAGGAAGTTTGAAGAAGAAATGGAAGATGTCAGCAACGGAAAAAGGAAGAAAGAAGAAATTATTGAAGAAGCCAAAGTTCTGCTTGTTGATATATTAAAGAGCTTCAAGGAGAAACAGAGCAAAATCGGGGAGAAGCTCTCTAAAGCTTATATAACATTCAAGAAAGACCAAAAACTAATCGGTAAATGCCCTAAATGTGAAGGAAACCTAAAAATAATCAAATCCAAGAGGACCGGCAAACGTTTCATAGGGTGTGAAAACTATCCAAAGTGTGATTGCAGTTATCCATTGCCCCAGTTTGGAAATATTTCTGTGTTGAAAAACAAATGCCCTGTTTGCGGGTTGCCTGTAATAATGGTTAAGACTAAAGGCAAGAAACCTTACAACATGTGCATTGACCATAAATGCAAAAGCAAAGAAAATTGGGGAAAGAATGGGAAAAAATAGGTATTTAAACCTAAAATTTATAAAAATCTACTTATGACACTATTTAACAAACTTGCAAGGTTCGCTTGTTATGCAGGATTATTATCATCTGTTTATGCATGTCGTGGCAATACAAAATCTAGCTCAACTCCGCTGGCTTTAAAAGAACCTATTGAAACTAGTTTTGGTGGAAGAAATTATAGATTGCAATTTGATCGGCCCTCAAGCAATTATGATTCTTCAAGATGTTATCAGGCTGTTCTCATGAAATATGATGGTAAATGGGTTGAAATCGGTAGAAAATTGATGAAAGATGCAGACGGAGACGGCATAGATGCACAATTGCTAATTGCTACATTAGAACTTGAATATGAAAATGAAGATGGGGAAATAAAAAGAGCTACTATATATGCAGAAGAGCCAGTAATAGTGGCAGATGGTGACAAAGTCGTAAAACCCGGAAGCCTAGAAACCAATCCCGGTTAGAATTTTTTATATGCTCTTAAACAACATACAACCTTATCGGCAACCAAAACCACTTCTCCATCTTAACATATTCCCATTCATCAAATCTATAAGAAACTAAAATGATTTTTGTTCCTTTCTTGCATTCTTTCTTAATCTTTTTTTGCAAATCCTTTGTCAAATATCTAGACAAATAAGCGATAATTATTGAAGCTTTAGATAAATCTTGACCAAAAATATCCCCCTTCACAATTTCAACTTTTTTGTACATACCAAGTTTTTTCCTTGCAATTCTATTCAATAATGGGTTCTGCTCTATTCCTATGCATTTGATTCCTCTTCTAGCAAAACCTTCCAGAACCCTGCCATCTCCTGACCCCAAATCATAAACAGCATCCTTATTTCTAGCATCAGCCATTTTTTCAATAATTCTAATCATCCTAGGGAAACTAGGGAAAAAAATCGCAAGCCTATTTTTTAGTATGTAATAAAGGCAGATGGAAAGGGTAAAAATTGGCAGCAGATAAATTTCATTCATAAAATTATTTAGAAAACAAGAAATTAAACAATGGTAGTTGTTGTGGTATTGGTTATTACGCATTCATATTTATTATTCCCAGAATTCCATGTACAAGTTCCGCTGCAATGGCTATCACAAAAAGTCTTAAAGTTGCTTTTTAATGAGTCATAACTGCTTTGCTTGCTGTTTAAATCACTTTGGCATGTTGAAAGGCTATCAGATTTACTGCTCAAAGAGCTTTTACAGTCATTCCAATCATCTCTAACATTTTCATAGTCCCTTCTATACTGCAGTAAATCATCCTTGCAGTTATTATAATCTGTGTTTATACTTCCCTTATCTCTTTCACATGCATTCAGGTCAACAATCTTTTTAGTAAGATCTTTGTTGCAATTATCAAGGTTAAAATTGGTTGTTATCAAGCTTGAGTTGATTGCCTGCAATTGGTCTGTACAGTTGTCAAGTTGGCACTCAAGATCAGTTTTATTTATTTCAAGAACTTCAATCATTTTGGCTGATTTAGATTGCCAAAAGCCTAACCCTATAAGCCCGATTGTAAGTAAAACCATGATTATTCCAGAAAAGTTTATGTTTGAATTAGAAAGTTTGGGTAATTTTGGTGAGATTTTGGTTGTAGCTCTTGATTTATTATCAACCTTGATTTTAGTTTTATTATAACTTTGAGGTTTATAACCAGATTTATATTTTCCCCAATAATCTGACCACTTTTTTTCAGCCATTTACTCACTCTCTTAATTTAGGTTTTAGATTTATTTAGCTTTACTTCTATCAAACGATAGTCTCAACTCCGGAATGGTAGGAGGAGTATCAACTATTTCTAGAGTTGATTCAACTGCTTTTAGGCCTTTAAGTGTCAGTAAATAAGAATTACCTTTCTTTGTTATGAATCCACCGTTCAAAAGTTGCTTTAGATGCTTGTAAACTTCGCTGCTTCCTATAGGAACCCCTACTCTCTCAAAGTATTTTGTCATCATGGTATATCCCATGGGTTCATCCCTTAAAATGAACAAAAGAAGCAGTCTCTTTCCTGAAGCAAAGGTTTGGCTTACATCAAAAATGTCTTGAATAGTTTTTTCTTTCATATTGATTTACACCAAAAATATTTAATGATTTAATTACTTTTTAGTGAATAAGCTTTTTATGCTTATATCAGAAAAGGATTTAAACCTTTATTAAATTTTTTATGCTGTTTAGTTGAACATTTTTAATACTGGAAGGATTAATTCTTATTCAAA
>CAYZVE010000086.1:0-4965 GCA_964481805.1 uncultured archaeon
GTTATTAGTTAGGCATAAGATATA
This sequence comes from uncultured archaeon, assembly GCA_964481805.1. Classification (GTDB taxonomy): domain Archaea; phylum Aenigmatarchaeota; class Aenigmatarchaeia; order CG10238-14; family CG10238-14; genus CG10238-14. Next base: position 25 of record CAYZVE010000086.1, read on the forward strand.
AATTCATATTTAATAAATTAAATTACATGAGAAAGGTATGTTTTTCATCAATTTTGATGTTATTTTTATTTAATATTTCCTTTGCTCAAATAGGTGTGGTTACTCCTTCAGGAGAACCAAAAATTCTCTCTGCGGTTTACAATCAAGAAACTAGCGAAATAGAAATAAAGGTAAAAAATTTGGCTGATGAAGGTGGTGCTTTTTATGCTACTATATCTGACTGTCCTATGGCTGGGCAAAAATATTCATCTCAAAATATCTATTTTGAAGCAGGAGAAACTGGTACAATTTATTTTCCTGTATCTGTTTCAGGGAAAGGTACATGTGAAGTTAAAGTCACAGATTATAATTGGGGTACTTCCGATTCATTTCCTGTAATCTTGGAGGAAAAAACAACTGAAACAATAAAACCAAAAATTTGCACTCCCGGAGAGCGAAGAATGGCAGGAAGCTGTATTTATGAGTGCAATCAAGAAGGAGATGAAGAAATTCAAACATGTTGTGATAATGGAGTTATTTATGATGATATCAAGATGTGGAAATGCAGGGATAAAGCAAATGAATCAAACAATGGTTTTCTAACTATTTTATTATTGGTTGTTGGAATGTTTGTGATTTGGAAGATTATTGGATTGATTAATAGAAAATCAAGTGAAAAGAGGTGAGTAAAAATATGGTAAAGAAAAATGAGAATGAGTCAGTTGATATCCTTCATTTGAAAATCAAGACATTGACAATCTTGGTAGTCTTGTTGATAATATGGCAGGTGATATCCTTTTTGCGAGTGAGTTCATTAAACCAAATCACGGAAACTGAGCTGGAACTTGTCAATAACAAAGTAAGCAACATCTATGATAGTTTAAGAGAGATGAATTTGGAATTGTCATACAAGGCTGACAAATCTTGGGTTAAGGAATGGTGTGAATAGGTCAATAATTCTTCTCTTTCTCAAATCTAGTTAGAATATTTACAAATTCTTGCTCAATTCTTGGTAGTTCTTTTTGGATTCTATTATGTTCATAAAATATAATAAATATTGTTATTAGCGGTAATCCCCACAACATATGAAATACCGCTCCTTCATTTGTAATTGCAAATGTTATGAAACTAAAGACAAAGGACATTATAAAAGATAAGAACATACCCACTAGAATCAATAATAAAGGACTATTTTTAACAAAAGGTAATAGTTTCAACTCGTAGTCCTTGTAGTAAGAGGTTTTTTTCTTTTCTTTGATGGAGTATTTCTTTAGCATCTTAAAATAAATCTGAGATGAATAGTTAGCAATTGAATTTAATTTTTGTGTTGTTCTAACAGTCAGGGGATTCCATGTCCTTTTTTTTATTCCTGTAATTGCCCCCATAGGGACAACCCCGTCTGAAGTTACTGCTCCACCTACACTTGTCGCAGACCCAGAAACTACTTCTGACTGGAGGGAGGTTAGAATTTCGCTATTCCTATTAATAAATTGGGATAACTCTTGGCTTAAATCGTCGGTTTCATAACTAACTTTTTCCATCTTGAGGGAAGAAATTTTTGAAAAATTATTCATGGTATCTATGAAATTCTTTCTCTTTATGATTTAAATCTTAACTCTAAACAATTTTATTTCTGAAGCCTAATTAAATAACCATGAAGATACTGCTTGACAATGAAGAAAAAAAGAAATTCTATCCGAAATTTGGAAATCTCAAAAAGACATCTAAACTGAAACGTTGGGGAAATAAAAAAATTACAAGACTCAATAGAATTGAATATGTAACATTTGCTGGAAAAGAAGTTGAAGAAAAAAGGCTGGTTAATTTTTTCAATGTCTTAGAAAATAGATATCAGATGGCTCTCTATTGTTTAAATGAAATACGAAAAGACTGCAAAATTGTTGAGGATTCAGAAATTGCATTGAAAAAAATGGATGAAGAGATGAAAGATAACTCTGTATATTTTGAATTTGCAATAAAATGTGAATACTTTATTTTTGCAATGTGTAGTTGTTTGGATAACATGGCTCAGATTATTAATTTGATTTATGATTTTGGAATTAAGCCTAAATCAGTTGGTATTTCAACAGTCTATGATGAAATGAAAAGAAAACGAGATGGATTCTCGAGATTTTTATTGAAGGAATGGAAGAAATGGATAGATGAATTAAAAGACATTCGAAACAAAATGACCCATCATCAAATAATTCAATTTTCTTCAAATGTTAGTCATCTTGTAGAAAAAAAGAAAGTGATTTTTACTAAACATTGCATATCAGTATTGGATGACAAAGGGAATGAAATAACGAAGCAGTTACCTACATATTTTGATGAAATTATGAAGAATTACAAGAACCTTAACTATGAATTTTATAAGAAAATAAATTCTCAATTGGATTTTTAACCTTCACTTAATTCTTCAAAAATAATAAAATTTAATTATCGAATTTGAATTTTATTTTATCTTTGATAACTTTAGAGTTTAAGCCTTTAATCACATCAAGTTCTTCTTTTCCTAAAACTCTTGAATAACCATCAGAAATATAATTCAACGACATTATATATCGAAAAAATTTAGGATTTTTTCTCATTTTTTCCAATACAACTACTCTATCCTTGTCATCTAAATCAGTGAATACCGATAATGTAGTGTTGACTAAATTACCTACTATCGACCAAAGGTAATCCTCTTTGAATAATACAACAATTTCTGAATCATCAAAGTTTTTTAGTATATACTTTGGAATGTTATAACCCTTGTTTATAAAATAAAAAGTTCTTGTCATGCCCTTCTCTTTGATTTTTTCTTTGTCTATCAATTTCCCATATTTCTGTTCAGTTGCTTTCTTCAAAATTCTCATCAATGCACTATATTTTCTATCAGTGATTTCCGAAATCTCTGTTGTGATTTTTTTACCGCTGGATAAAGCACAAAATATTTGCTTAACTACTTTTTCTCCTTGCTTATTGAGTATGGATTTTCGGGTTTTTTTCATAAGAATATATCTACTTCTATCAATTTAAGTTTTTCCGAAAAGTATTACAACTTTTCGGATTTTGTTATAGTATTTCCGAAAACATGTCAACCAATGGTGCCTGCTAATATTCTGCTCATTCTCGTTCGGTGGTTAGATATGAAAACTAGATTGAAAAAAACACCGAGCAAGAAGTTCCAAATCTTCATTGCCGGTACAGAAAAGAAGAAAAATTGGAACCTATTATCCCAAGAGGATGTTAAAAACGTCCTCATGAGCAGGATATACATTAAGAAAAACAAAGTAAAGATAGAGGAATTCCTAAGTAACTTCAAGAAAAAACCGTTGATGATGTTGGACCCAGGAGCCTACACAACACATACACAAGGAATAGAAATAAATCCAGTTGACTATGGAAACTACGCATTAGAAAATGAAGAGTTTTTTGACCTCTGCTTAAACTGCGACAAAATAGGAAACTTAGAAACAACATTGAAAAACCAAATTCTACTAGAGAAAATGGGTTTGGATGTAATCCCGTTATTCCACTATGTAGAAAAGAAAATCAACAATAAGAACTATTGGAAAATACTAAAAGACTACGCAGACAGTTATGGCATCATTGCCTTAGGTGGCTCTGCGTCCGTGAGGAGCAATGTCAGCATAGAATGGTTTAAGAAATGCTTCTCATTGGCAAGTGAGAGGAACTCATTGGTGCATGGATGTGGGATGTTCTCAGCTGAAGTATTGAATATGTTTCCTTGGTGGTCTTGCGATAGTTCAAATTGGCTTTCCTTTAGGGGTGAGGTGTTCATCCCACAGTACAACAAACTTAAAAGGGTCAATTGGCGAGAGCAGGGGAGATTGTTCCTGTTGTCTGATTTCATTGAGGATTTGGGTTTTGACCCATCAATGCTTTATGACAGACGAAATAGGATGCGACTTAACATTAGGGCTTTCAAGTGGTACGAATCAGTAAAAAACAACGGGAGTTCGTGGTGATAGATATGGAAATAATAGGAATAATGAAACTACCTATAGATAAGCTTGAACCACACCCTGTACTCAAGAGGGTATTCAGAGAAACAGATGGATTCGCAAGTAATTTGGTTCAGTCAACAAAGAAGGGAAATGTCTATGAAATTCTTGTTAGGGACATGAATGGTTGGTATCAGATTTTAGATGGACATAGAAGAGTAGAAGCATTAGAAGTCAATGGCTTCAAGAAAATCGAATGCAAAGTATGTAAATGCAACGACACTGAAGCTTTGTTGATTGGATATGAACTTAATCTGCAACATGAAAAACTATCGCCAATTGATGAGGCAAGAGTGCTGAATGAGCTGAAGACAAGATATGAACAAGAAAATCCAAACTGCAGTAAACACGGAGGAAATAAGAGAGGACAAACTGAAAAATCATTCGCAGATTACATATATGAAAAAACAGGCGTTAGCAAATTCCAAGTAGGAAGACTCTTGAGAATAAACAAACTGCCACAGGAGATATTAGAAAATACTGAAAACAGACCAAGCAATGAAAACAAAATACCACTTGAAACTGCCGATATGCTGTCAAGGATAGACGATGAAGAATTGCAGAAAAAAATATACGGCTTAGCAGTTGAAAATGAATTAACACATACTGAGGTAAGTGAACTAGTGGCGAACCATAAACAAGGCAAAAACATTGAAGAAATAAGTAATATAGCCGAATGGATGCCATATTTCAGAAAGACAATATCTTTGGTAAGTGAACTGAAATCAGTTTTATTGAATGATAAACTGCTGTTTTCAATGGCAGATAGCAGAAAAGAAGATGTATCAAGGGCTTTGAAGAAGTTAATCATTGTAGCCGAAAAGAAAGTTAGCGAGCTAGATTCAGAGTAGAATTCAAAGCCATTTTTTTTATTTTTTTCGGTTATTTTAACTAAACTGATTAAACTGATTTAAACTATTCAAATAATAACCAAACTCTAAGCATACTA